>NZ_JAEHBI010000013.1:0-107362 GCF_016483705.1 Bacillus cereus group sp. N6 | reverse complement strand
TCTACCTCTACTAACTTATATGTTCCTATGGATAAACCTGAAACGGTTGCTTTTCCATCCTTGTCTGTCGTTACTTTCGTTACTACTTTTCCTTGCTCATCTTGCACTTCGAAGACTACGCCTTCTAATGCTTTTTGACTGTCTTTATCCACTTTTGTAACTTCTACATTACCCTTGTCTAACATTTCATTTTCGACTGTTAAAGCAAGAGATTTTGTCATGCCTTTTTCAATTTGGAAAGTAATCGGATCTACTAATTGCTTATATCCTTTTGGTGCTTTCACTTCTACTAACTTATATGTTCCAACTGATAAATTAGTAACTTTTGCTTGTCCTTTTTTATCTGTCGTTATTTTAGCGACTACTTGTCCTGCTTCATCTTGAATATCAAATACTGCATCAGCTAAAGCATCTTTATTTTCTTTGTCTACTTTTGTAATTTCTACATTTCCTGTATCCACTAATTCATTTTCGACTGTTAGCTTTAACGCTGTTACTCTACCCTTTTCAATTTCGAATAAAATTGGTTTTTCAAGTGGTTTGTATCCTGCTGGTGTTCCTACCTCCACCAACTCATACTTCCCAATAGATAAATCTGAAACATTTGCTTTTCCTTCTTTATCCGTTGTTACTTTTGCAACTACTTTACCTTTTAAATCACGTACTTCAAATACAACATTTTCTAATGGTGCTTTACTATCTTTATCTATTTTTGTTATCTCTACATTCCCTGTATCCACCATTTCATTTTCTACTTTTAATGATAGAACTTCGGTCATGCCTTTTTTGATTTCAAATGATACTGGTTTTTCTAGCTTTTTATAACCTGGTAAACTTTCTACCTCTACTAATTCATACTTTCCTACTGATAAATCTGAAACATTTGCTTTTCCTTCTTTATCTGTCGTTACTTTTTTAACTTCGTTACCTTTCTCATCTTGGACAACGAACGTTACTCCCACCAACGGTGCTTTATTATCTTTATCTATCTTTGTTATCTCTATATTTCCCGTATCTACCATTTCATTTTCTATTTTTAATGATAAGACCTCGGTCATGCCTTTTGTAATTTCAAACGATACCGGCTCTATTAATTTCTTATAACCTGGTAAACTTTCTTTTTCTACTAATTTATACTTTCCTACTGATAAATCATCAATTGTTGCTTTTCCATCTTTATCTGTTGTTACTTCTTTTACTACTTTATCTTTTTCATCTCGTACTTCGAAGACTACGCCTTTTAATGCTTTCTGGCTGTCTTTATCTACTTTTGTGATTTCTACTGAACCTTTATCTAACTGTTCATTCTCTACTTTTAATAATAGGACTTTCGTCATACCTTTTGTAATTTCAAATGACACTGGCTCTGTTAGTTTCTTATAACCTGGTAAGCTTTTCGTCTCTACTAATTTGTACTTTCCTACTGAAAGATCTGAAACGTTTGCTTTTCCTTCTTTATCTGTTGTTACCTCTTTGACTACTTTATCTTTTTCATCTCGTACTTCGAAAACTACGCCTTTTAATGCTTTCTGGCTATCTTTATCTACTTTTGTAATTTCTACTGAACCGTTTTCTAACTGTTCATTCTCTACTTTTAATGATAGGACTTTCGTCATACCTTTTGTAATTTCAAACGATACTGGCTCTGTTAGTTTCTTGTAACCTGGTAAGCTTTTCGTCTCTACTAATTTGTACTTTCCTACTGAAAGATCTGAAACGTTTGCCTTTCCTTCTTTATCCGTCGTTACTTTTCTTACTACTTCACCTTTCTCATCTTGGACTTCAAATTCGACACCCGCTAATACTGAACCGTTTTCTTTGTCCACCTTTGTAATTTCTACATTACCTTTGTCTGTCATTGCATTTTCTACTGTTATCGGGAATATACCGTCCCCTGTTACATTTACTTCGAATTCTGTTTCTTTTAATTGGTATCCTTCAGGCGCTTTCGTTTCTTTTAAAATATATTTTCCTGGCGCTAACGGTTTAGAAATTGCCTTACCATCTTTATCTGTAATAATATGCTCAACTACTACACCGTCTTTTACTATATCAAACTCTGCATTTGCTAATGGTTTTTCACCATTTTCTGAATCAATTTTCTTTAATTCAATTTGACCCTTTTGCAAAGTATTTTTAATTTCAATTGCTTTTGTTTCTCCAGCTTGAAGTGTAACCTCTACCGGACTTGTTAATTTTTGATATCCCTCAGGTGCTACTTTTTCATAAACTTTATACGTCCCAGGAGCTAAAGTTTGAGGTACTGAAAAGCCGTTTTCGTCCGTTATCAGTTTTGCAACAACTTCATTTGCACTATTTCGAACTTCAAATTCGGCACCTTTTAACCCTTTGTTCGGATTCTCAGCATCTATTTTATGAATCGATACTGTACCTTCTTTTGGAGCTTCAGGCGGTGTAACATTTACTTCTTTCGATGTTAATGTTTTATCATCAAAATGTAATTCTGCCTTATTAGGAACCTTCTTATCTACGTAAGAAGATAAGTCTGCATTAGCTTTAATTTTCGCCTTAATACTAAGGTTAATTATCTGGTCTTCATATGACTTATAGTCAAAACTCTCACCGAACGTAAATGTTACTTCACTTTTTTGTTTATCTATCTTTAGTGTTCCTTTAGAAGTAATATCTTGGCCATTTTGATCATACACTTTTGCCTCTAATACTTCTAATACATCTTCTAAATCATCACTAATTACCATAGATGTGTATTTAGGAGGATCGTTTGGTATATGTGTACCAACTTGATATTGAATAGGTTGATCCATTTGCGCTAACTGCTGATTCTCTACAAGCTTACCACTCTCATCAACTATATTCTTTTCAATACTAGGTGGATGATCGTCGCCTGAACCAGTTCCTCCCCCACCACTTACGAATACTTCTCCTACTTTTTCTTCAGTTTTAATATTTTTGCCTTCTAATTTCACTGTATTTTTATGAGGCTTTGCAGCGGGATTGGTAATCTTTGTTTTATATCTTAAAATATAACCTTTTGAGCTGTCTGGAAATTCAATTGTAAATCCAGTTTTCGTTGCATTAATTTTAATTTTAGATAAATCTGCTGGCTTAATATTTGTTGGTGCATAGCCATCTTCAAATACAGCCTCTTCTAATACTAAGCTATTTGTAATTAATTCATGCCCAGGTCCTAATGTGTCTGTTAATTTAAGATCTTGCATTTCTGTTCCAGTTGCATTTACATATACCATCCAGTCTGCAATTGAAGGATCTTCCTGATTATAAGAACCCCATTTCAATAGATTATCTGTATTGGGCTGTGGCTTCGGTCTCTCTGTCGTATTATTTACACTTACTTCTTTATTAACGATTTGACCATCAACGTTAAATTCTAATGGAATTTCTTTGACACCATCATATGCTTCTAGCCCAAAGTAGAATTCTACGAATAAAGAACCTTTAACGTTATTCTTTCCTTCTACGTAATCACCCATAGTACATGTCAATAGACCCTTTTTCATCTCACATGTACCAACTGTTTTTCCTTCAGCATCTTTTAAAGGAAAACTCATATTCATAAGATCTTTTCTGAATTCTTTTGGCATATCAATTGTGAATTGATCTCCACTTTTTATTTTTTCTTTAGCTGACCACTTCACTTCTACTTTCATGCCATCTGAGGCTTGATATGGTTCAGACGTTGTACCATCAGTACGGGAAATATTAATCTCGTCCACTGGATTTTTTATCACAGCGGCTTGAATAACTGGAGCCCACACATTTAGCACTGAAAATAATACTAGAAAAACTAATGAAACCATCGAAATATGCCTTTTAGTACTTTTCATTTGCATAATTCCCTCCTATTTTTTATATTTATATAACAAAAAAAGACCGTCCGGTTGCATCAAAAATGTGCAACCAGACGATCTTAGTAACCAATATGTATTACCGTAGACTCTAAGCTTTGCGGCCTATCCTTTCGAATAGTGTGCTAAAAATATTTTTTATTCTTTTTTTGTTTCATTTTCCTCTTAAACCAAATATTACTATACCGTCTGGACGGTTATAATTCAATACTCTATAAAATTGTTCTATTTTTCTAATAAAAAAAATAATTCACCAGTGCATTAAATAAGCAATGGTGAATTATTTTACATTATATAGTTAATATATTCTATTTATACGAACTACAAATAAGAGCTTGAATCACTTTTTCTCTTAATTCGGGGCTTAGTCTTCCAACCCCTAAATATTCCGAATACCATAATCCATCTGCCGCTAATCTAATAATTGTGGCACAAACTGAATCTATCTCATCATTTTCTATTTTATTTTGCAGTTGCTGAAATGATTGTTGTAACGGTTCAAGTAATTCAGGCTTTAGCATTAATGCTGCCATCATACTACTACCCAGCTCTTCTACTCTTCCCTCATTACTTAATCTTTCCTCTACAAAAGAACGTACCCACCTTCCTTTCTTCTCTAAGTCCTCCGCTACTTTATTGTGAATAGCGTCTTGATACTCCTCCGTCCCTTTGAGTATCATACCCTCTATTAAAGCTTCTTTAGTTGAATAGTGATACAGCAATCCACCTTTACTTATCCCCGCCTCTTTTGCTACCGCTTCTAAAGTTAACTTAGCAACCCCTTTACATTGCACAATTTGAGAAGCGGCTGCTAAAATTTTCTGCCTTGTTATACTTATACTCATTCCTTTTTAAAACCCCCATTTCTACTAAATTTATATAAATACGTATCTTATTTTTAATATCGCTGAGTAATAATAAATATTTTCTTTATACAACAAAGGCTTCATTACCTTTGAATTGTTCGTTGCTTCTTCTATTAAAAATTTCCATATCATTCAATATGATAACATCAAACACTCACAATTGACTATACATCTATACATTTATATTCGTTGAAAATATATCCATAAACATGAAATGCATACAAATTGATTATCCTTATATATTTAATCTATAATTCAAAGAGGTTTATATGTTCATAAAAATAAAGTGAACTTTTATAAGGATGATTCCATTGAAAAAATTTTCTATTAGTTATTTAATATGCTTACTGGTTTTTTCTGTCATTGTGAACGTTTTACAGTATACACTAGTTCCAAATTATGCTGACTCCTGGGGACCGATTTGGGTATCTATTATTATGTTTTCAATTTTTGGAAGCATTCCTGTTCTTATCGGTTGTTTATTAGGTGAATTTTGTTATAGAAAAATAAAAGGAAGTCACGAATTAAAAATTGGAATCCCTTTATTTATATTGTTGGGTATTTCTTACAATCATTTACTCTTTATGTGGTTTAACAAAAGAGATTTTCTATCCTTTTATTTAGAAGCTTTTCTGGATACTGGCCTTCCTATTACTATATCATCTTTAATCTTTTATCTTATAAGACGACGTTAATTCTTTCATCATTGCATAAAAAAATGTTATTACTCCTGATAAATTGAGTAATAACATTTTACTTACTAAATTTGCTTCCAACTAGCGTCCTTCACATCTTCACTATTTGGCTTTCTAACTGATTGCACAAAACATTCCTCGCAAGCACCCAATGTAATGAAATTTTTCTGTGCTTGTCTTAACGAGACCTCATTCGCCCCGCCTTCAAAGTCAGGATCGTTAAACTGAACCTCATCATCTTCCCAATAACATATATTACAAATTTCATATGTACCTGGTGGTTCTTCTTCTATTGTTCTATACCCGCAGCACGGACAAGTGTATTTCATTCTGTCACTCCATTATTAACTTGTTTTTTCCGATATATTCCGGCCCACAAAGAATGTAACAGCGCAAATCATAGTTATTCCCATGAAAAAAATATTAGAATCTTCATATGTAGTTGGAATCCCAACTGTTACTGAAACAATACTACAAGCTAAAAGTAAATATAATAATAAAGATATAATATAGCTTAGTTTAAATCGTAAAATGATACCTCTAAACAATAATTCCCCAAGTAGACAGCCACCTAAAATGATAGGTACTCCGAAATATAATGTAAGGACTCCCATTTGCGCAGTAGATTGAATTATCTTTCCAATTATGTTTGGCGAAGTCATCTCATCATTTTTTCCTATCCTATCATATAAATCAAGTGCCGTTACTGAAATAAAGAAACTTAATATAGAAAATGAATACGGAATTAAAAACTTGCTCACTCTCATTCACCTCGCTTTTTTGTTTCACATATATTATTCATTATTTTCACATGAAAAAATAGCCCTCTATCCTAAAACATAGAGGGCAGAATTTTTATATAAAAACCGATACCTTATCCTGAAGTGCTCCCCATAAACAGAACATCTAAACTATCTGTGCCCTATATTCTTTAGGGGATAGGTGGTTATTAGAAAGTAGTGTCTTCTTTTTTATAATATTCTTTTGAAATCTCTTCATAAAATGCAGCTGATGTCGTGTAGAAATAAGGTACTAACCATAAGAAACCGATTCCTAAAGTAAGAATACTTAAAATGAACCAACCTAAGAAACTTAAGCATAGTAAAAAGTAATCCATTTTATGTCCATTCATCATACGACGGCTTTCAGTAATCGCTTGATTCGCTGTATATTCTGGATGATCATTCAAAATAAAATATGTCATAGAATAAGAAAATGATTTAATAATACCTGGAATAATAAGAAGTAATGTCCATAGAACCAAGTACACATTCATTAGTAAATATGTTGAAAACGATTTCATAAACTTACTTCCATCGTTAAACCATCTAAATATATGACCAATACGAGCATTAGTCCCGCGAATTACATTTAAAACAAAATAAGAAGCACCTACTGTTAACGGCCCGATAATAAACATTGCAATAATAGTTACTGTAAGTGACTCATTTGCTTCTTCCCAACCCCAAAATATCGAGAAAATACCTGTAGTTAAAATTTCAACAGCTCCAATAAGGATTCCGACTAATAAGGTTGCCCCTACCGCTAATCCCCATTTTCCTTTTAATGCATCAAGTGCTTCTCTTTTTAACTGACTTATCATATATAGCCTCCTAATACTTTTTCTATATTAGTATACCATTTATATCAAAAATTCCACAGATTTTCCTGAAATAGAAGCATACTACCTTTTTTTGATATGTATTGATATATGTGCGCTGTAGCTTTACTAATATATGAATTAAGTCACTCATTTTCCTATAATAAAAAAAGCCTGCCTTTCATAATAGGCAAGCTTTTTCAAGTTAATTCTCACTCATTCTCTTCTTATACCAATCCTGCATTCTCTCCGCATCTTCTACTCTCGTATGCTCTAATTTATAATTCGATGATGCGTTAGAGAATTTGTACGTACATAGATTTGCACGGCGCTGGAAATAGGATTGTGTCTTTTCCATTGATTGGACGTGCCTTCTTCTAACAAGCCCTGTATATTTGCCGACGCTGCGATATACAAGCGTAATTTGCTCTCCGTTTACACTGTAACCATTTGTTTTAAATGTTGCGTATCCAAGTGTAAAGATGAGAATCGCGAGCGGAATTAATGCCCACATGATGAAGTGCTTTTCAAAGTATATACTTATTCCAATAAGCGGGATTGCTAGCATTGCGAAAAAGATGAAACTATCAATGAGATAGCGGCGTAATGCTGCTTTTGGTAGTGAAATAATGTTTGTATTCAGTTCATATGGTAGTTGTAAATGTGCGAGTAACTGTTGTACGCGATCTTTTCGAATGATAGGATGCAGTGTAACTTTTTCTTTCTCGTCACCCAGTCCTTTACTTTGAATCACTTCTACTTGTACAGCACAATAACCGAATGGCTGACGTAAAATACTTTCTTTTATCGTAATACCTTGAATGCGGTGCAATTTTAGGACGAGTTCTTTTTTCTCAAGTAATCCTTGCGAAATGCGGACTTCATCATTTCTTCGATTCACTGTGAAATCTCCATGTTTTAGCGCATAACCGATTGTCGATATAATCCATGAAAGGACAATCAAAATAGCTATCATGAAAATCCAGCCATATATATCATGTTCCATTACATACGACTTGACGCCATTCTCTATCCATTTCGGGATGTACTCATCTACTTGGTGATACACGAAAAAGATTAATGAGAATAATAGTCCAAACTGACCAGATGTAACAGACGCTAGCAAAATTTCTTTCCAAGTTAATTTATATTCAGTCGCTTGTTTTTCTTCTGTTACGATTTCTTTTTCTACTACTTCTTCTGATGTTTCTTCTGCTTTCACTTCTGGAGTTGGATCATTTAGCATTGCAATAAGCTCTGTTGCTTCTTCTACTGTAATACCAGCTAAGCTTACTTCTGCATCGTCGCCTCCCCCTGCTGTTTCGATTTGAATCTTTTTTAAGCCAAGCATTTGATATAGCACGTTAGAACTTGTATTAATCGTTTGAACACGCTCTTTATTTAAGTAGCTCTCCTTCTTCACAAAGAGCCCTTGTTTTACGTGTAATACGTTATTTTCGACCCAATATGTTGTGTAATACCATTTTTCAAATGCTGAAAAAACGGTGAGTAAACCGAATGCAGCGGGGATTAAATACCAAAACGGGAATTTTCCATTTAAACTAAACATGAAAATAATGAGTGGTATAAAATCTGTTATTTTTAATTCTAATAACATCGTGATCGGATGCTGCCTCTTATACATCCTCATCACTCACTTTCGCTAATTGTGCGATTTTCGTTTTCAACATTTCTGCTTCATACATCGTTAAGCCTGGGATGCTGTGAGAAGTTGCCGCTGTTGAAATGTGTAATTCTGCTAATCCATATTTTCTCATAATTGGACCTTGTTCAATCGTCACGTGCTGTACACGAATCATCGGTACTAATACGCGCTTTACGACGAAAAGACCGTGCTGAATTTCAAGTTCTTCTTCATTTAATTGATAACTGTAATAACGTTGACGTAGTTTCGGGAATAAAAAGTACGAAAATGGTGCGAACACAACTGTTAGCCCAATCATTACATACAAAATCCACGCCCACCAATCAAACTTTATCATGAGGAAAAGGTAAGCTAAAATGACGAGAATACCGATTCCTTCTTCAATTACAGCACGAACTTTCCACACCTTGACCATGTCAGGGTTAATTTCATTTTTCAATGGATCCATGTAACCACTCCAAATCTAGTAATCTAATATACGAATACTCTCAATCTATATTTTACATAACTTTACATAAAATTGAAATTCAATCTTCTTTCTTCTCAGGAATAAAATATCCGAACCAAAGTAGCCAAATGAAGCCAATTAACTTCATCCAACTTCCATCTGCTTGAAAAGCTTCAATCATACCTGGAATTTTATAAATCCCAATAAATCCGAGAAAACCGAGCCACCAGTTTTTTTGCATTTTCACTTTTATTCCTCCTTCAAGACGTTTTTCACATTTCGAATCCAAATTTCTTTATACTTTAACTGGAACCCCATTAACATGTAATTACTCATATTATCGATTACGAGCGCTAACGTATGAGCATTTTCTTCCGTTGCCTGTTGTGACACAACGTCAAGTTCTACACCTTTCTTCAATAAATCGTGGAAACCATTTAAGAAATCTTCTTGTATTTCAAATAAGCGTTTCTGATACTTTTCATTTCGCGATGCAGTTACGATAAATTCATTTATAACGCGTAATATTCCTTCTTGCCCTTCATACTCAGAGAGCATATGTAAACCATCAGCAATTAACTTTTCTGCAAAGTTTTCTTTCTTATATTGTTCTTTATCGAAATAACTCACGAAATGATACCCAGAGAAAATTTCTTCAAATAAAAAATCGACTAACGCTTCTTTAGAAGAAAAATGATAATAAATAGCCGGTTTTGAAATACCTACCTCTTTCGCAATCATGGAAAGGCTCATCTTCTCAATGCCGTGCTCTGCCATGAGTTTAAATGATGCCTCTACAATGTTTTGCGATGTTTGTAAATTCTTTGTCATACTGTACCTCACTTATTTTTACTTACCGGTCGGTAAATAAATTGTAAAATAAAAAATCATCGTTTGCAAGTTTGATTCAAAACTGTATATTACTTTTCAATCTACATTATGGATCTAGGATCATATTCCTTAATAATGACTACAATAACCTTTAATCCAGTTAAACTACAAAAAGCACCTTTGTGAGTGCTTCTTGTAATTTAATATTTAGGCCCCATGTAATCATAACTTTGATCTAACGCTTTTAATAAATCAATCGCACCCTTTAACTCTCTTTTATCAGACTCTAATTCTTCCATCCTTCTTTCGATATCTTTTTTAAAAGATTCTAAATCGCTAATAGCCTTCTTCCCCACTCCAAGTTGCGACCAGCTTGATAAGAGTAAATTATGTACATTACTTACAACTCTTTTATTATGATTTAAGTCTTGAATCATATGGTCAAATTGTTGTAAAGCTTGGTTCAATGCTTCTTCATTTAAGTAAATTCTCGGCATCCTAATCTTCTCCCTTAATATTGTTGATCCGTCTTCTTATAATCATCGGCTTTCTTCTCAATAAAATCTGAAATTTCCGTTGCTGTTCGTATGTACCAAAAACTTAAATGCTCTACATGTGCACGTATATTATTTACTTTAGCTTCTACTCGTCTACTTTCAGCCGTTTCTAATAGTGTCATCATATTAGAAATTAACCTCGGTACTCTATCTTGAAATTCTTGTGCGTTTCGCTTCATATCTCTTACGGCTTGTTCTAAATTCTCTACCACTACACGAATTTCTCCCCCGCCTAATAACGCGCCTGGTGAATCATAAACTCTTTCATTCGTGTCTACATTTAACAAGTATTTATTGGATAAAGACCCATTCTCTCCAAACCGGAAGTTCTGATCTGTTTGATAATGATAACCAGGGCCACTTATCGAATTCAAAAATCGAGTAACATCCATCCCAAGCTTTTGCTGTAATGATAGCTTTGACATTTCTTCTTTCGAAATTGGTGGGGTTACCGCATAAGTAGAGCCTATATGACTTTCATATGCACCAAATGGTCCATAGCCAATTGAATCATTTCCGTGAACAACACTTACAATTCTATTATTAAACTCACCATTATTTGCTCTTTCTTGTAAATCAGGCGGTAACAAATGTTTTGCACTCGGCGCATTCCATGACATACATCTTACATTATCATTAGATGCCGCTGCATATTCCGCTAAAGCTCCCCCTAACGAATGACCCGTCGTATATATCTCCACATCATCCCTGTCCTTGTATGTATCCGTTACTTGTTTCATGACCCTTTCAGCTTGTTCGAATTGATTATGTGTTTCCCAGCGCTGATTCTCTTCATTCCAATATTTCTTTGAACCTTCATTCTCAGTCCCTGCTACAGGAGGTGCTGCTGGTTCATGAACACCTTCTCGTAATACAAAATGATTAGTATCCGTTTTTAAATCCTTCATACCTTCCCCTGGCTTCATCGGAATGCCTAAAGAGTTTTTCTCTATAATTTTGTCCCCTTCTGTTCCTCGGAAAGCTACCATAACTTGCTTTTTCCCATCGACATCTCGTTCAAAGGCTACTGCATCCATTCCGGTTTGTTTGTCGTGGAACGTCTCGCTTACTTCCCATTTTTGTAAAGGATTACCTTTGTTGTCGGTGACCTCAATACTGTTTCCTAACTTCTCATCACCACGATAAGCAAACCTTGACATTTGATAATAACTAGAATCTAAAACTTTATCATTTTCATTCAAAACATTTCCCCTCCCAGATAATTTAATATATTCTAAATATAGAATAACATTAATGGAGGGATTTTGATTGAAAAAATATGGTATAAGATTATTCATTATCCTTACACTTATACTTTTAGGGGGATGCAGTATGAATAATAAAACAAATGAAGAAAAAGAAATAGTAGCAAAGGCAGAAGAGATAACCATTAAATATTTTAAAGAAAGAGAGGAGCTAGATGTAGTAATTACAGGACATGAGTTCTCCCCCAATGATTTTCAAACTGTTTTTATAGATGGACATGTTAAAGGAGATGAAAGCAAAACGTTTGGAGTAGGTGTAGAATATGGGGGTGGAGAGTATAATATAAGTTCTAGATCATACTCTAAAAATCTAAAATTAAAAGAATAATTATTAGACACTCACTAGAGTGTCTTTTTTACGTAAAATATTTTAGCATATAAATTTTTTTATTAACAAAATGATTTGTATCTGTTTTTAAATCCCTCATACCTTCCCTAGCTTCATCGGAACGCCTAAAGAGTTTTTCTTTATAATTTTATCCCCTTCTGTTCCTCGGAAAGCTACCATAACTTGCTTTTCCCCATTCACATCTAATAAAAAGACTACTGCGCCCATTCCGGTTTATCGTGGAATGTTTCTCCTACTTTTCATGTCTGTAAAACTTTTTTTGATCTATATAATCCTTTATCTCATAATTTTCACCTAAATTATTCCTACAAGCTCCCTTTGCCAAATCATAATAAGTTTGATCTAAAACTGCACTTTCTTTCATTCTTTTACCCCTATAATAAATAGTTTATTATTAGAAGAGGGTGATTTTTTTTAAAAAAAAGGGATTTTTGTTAATAGTAATTATAATAATACTTTTTATTGGAGGGTTGATGTATATGAACAAACAAAAAAATGATGAAGAAATAGCATTAAAAGAAAAAGCAACAAAGATCGCAATCCAACATTTTAAAGAGGATAAAAAACTAGATGTTACAGTGACAAAAGTCGAATTCGGCCCTGCAGATTTTGGAGTAATTTTTGTATCGGGTCATGTAACCAATAATCCAAATCGTAAAATAGCTGCAGATATAAATTATAAAGATAAATATAAGGTTGAAAGTATTAGTTATGATGAGTGAAATTAATATAAAAATACAATATATTTTTGTTGGGAATTTATATTAATTCTAATTATTTCATATGTATATAAAGGATGAGATCAATATTCAATAAGCTCAACTTCTAACGTTAAAAATTTAGAAGCAATGTATCAAACTTTTGGGCACCTAACAATAAGGTGTCTATTTTTATTTTCAAAAGGAGCCCCTCAAATAATTCTTAAAAACCTAGATTGATTTGAACCTATTAAAACATTTTAAAGTTTCTCTTCTGCAACATTTGATATATCCCTAATTTAGGAACCAATGATTGGAGGAGAATTATGTTGCATAAAAGATTGTTTTTTTATTTAGTTTTCATTTTCATTATTACTACCTTAGGAGGCTGTAATAATGAAAATAATACCGAGGAAGAAATCATTAATAAAGCAACAGAAGAAACCATTCAATATTTCAAAAAGACAGAGGGCTTAGATGTATCAATTACTGATCATGAATTTGGACCAAAAGACTTTCAAACTATCTCTATATCAGGCTATGTGACTAATGATAAAACTAAAGAATTTACTGCTTCAGTTGGATACGCAAATAATTATCATATCGGCGCTATTTCAACCACCAAAAATTTAGAGCTTAAAAACTAATAACCTTTTTACTTTAGAGTCCCGTTTCTTTATACCCAGCCACACCATATTCTGTGGATATACAATTTAGTTAAGAGGAATATAACGCAAAATTCATGGAGTGATTATTCGTGAAAAAATATGCTATAAGATTATTCTTTACTTTCACACTTATCCTTTTAGGAGGATGTACGATAGATCAAAAAAATACTGAACAACAAATAGTTGAAAAGGCACAAGAAAGGACAATCCAATACTTCAAAGAAAAACAAGACTTAGATGTAGTAATCACTGATTATAGATTTGCTCCAAGTGATTTACAAGGTATCTTTATCTCCGGCTATATAAAAAATGATGCAAGCAAAACATTTAATATTACAATAGAATACGGTGGAGATGAATATACAATAGGTTCTATCTCTACAAGTGAAAATTTACATTTAAAATAATAAAGAAAAGGCACTCTTTTAAAGACCCCTTTCTTTATCCCCCACCACACAATGTTCTGTGGATATAAAATTTAGTGAAGAGAAATATAACGCAACATTTATGGAGTGATTATTCATGAAAAAATACGGTATAAGATTATTCTTTATTTTTACACTTATCCTTTTAGGAGGATGCACTATAGATCAAAAAAATGAGGAACAACAAATCGTTAATAGAGCAGAAGAAACAACCATTCAATATTTTAAAGAAAAACATAATTTAGATGTAGTAATTACAGGGCATAGCTTTCCTCCAAATGATTTTCAAACTGTATTTATAGATGGTTATGTTAAAGATGATAAAAGTAAAGAATTCTCAGTAGATGTAGAATTTGGTGATGGGGAATATAGGGTCGGTTCTATATCTCGTTCTGAAAACTTTAAATTAAATTATTAATAATAAATCTAAAAAAATTTAATAATATTTAAGATTAATATAATATATAGAGTTTGGTTACCAAGTCTATTGAAGACACCTTAAGGTGTCTTTTTTGCGTAAAATACTTTAGCATATGAATTTCTTTCTTAACAAAATAATTTGTATCTGTTTTTAAATCCTTCATACCTTCCCTGGCTTCATCGAAATGCCTAAAGAGTTTTTCTCTATAATTTTATCCCCTTCTGTTCCTCGGAAATCTACCATAACTTGCTTTTACCCATTTATATCTCGTTCAAAGACCGCTGCGTCCATTCCGATTTATCGTGGAATGTTCCTCCTTTTTCCTATACTTGTAAACTTCGACCATCTTTATTGGTAATAACAACTTCTTCAATATATTTATCAGATTCCTACGTAGTGTCTGCTAATTGATAAAAAGTAGAATCTAAAACTTCATTTTTATTACTCAAAACATTTTTCTCCTACAACATTTGATATATTCTTATAATTAAGATAACATTTACGGAGGATAAATATGGATATTACTATTAAAAAATTTAGCTTTTGTTTATTATTTATATTTATTTTAAGTACTTTAGGGGGATGTACGATGGATCAAAAAAACAAAGAAGAACAAGTAGTAAAAGAAGCAAAAGCGACAACCATTACATACTTTAAGGAAAAGCAAGATTTGGACGTAGTAATTACTGGACATGAGTTTGGTCCTAAAGACTTACAATCCATTTATATTTCTGGTCATGTCAAAGATGATAGAGACAAAACATTTAATATAACTATTCAATATAGCCGAGATAAATACACGATAGGTTCAATTTCTAAAAGTAAAAGTTTAAAATTAAAATACTAACACTCCCAATGATTTTCAAACAGTTTTTATAAATGGACATGTTAAAGATGACAAAAGTAAAACTTTTTCTGCGGATGTAGAATATGGTGGCGGAGAATATCATATAAGCTCCATGTCTCATTCAAAAAATTTAGAGCTTAAAAACTAAGTACCCGGGTAATTTAGAATGCTTTTCTTTATAACCCTACCCCACAATGTTCAGTGAATATAAAATTTAGTGAAAAGGAATATAACGCACTATTAATGGAGTGATTATTCGTGAAAAAATATAGTATAAGATTATTCATTATTCTTACACTTATGCTTTTAGGAGGATGCAGTATGAATAATAAAACAAATGAAGAAAAAGAAATAGTAACAAAGGCAGAAGAGGTAACTATTAAATATTTTAAAGAAACAGAGGGCTTAGATGTAACAATCACTGATCATAAATTTGGACAAAAAGATTTTCAAACTATCCTTATCTCAGGTTATGTAACAAATGACAAAAGTAAAAAGTTTACCGCTTCAGTCCAATACGCTAATGATTATCATATTGGTTCTATTTCAGCGTCTAATAATTTGAATTTTAAACACTAAATTTAATAGTTTCACGTCAACATAATTATTTAAGTTTTTTCTTTAATTCAAGAATGTTCTTTATAAGAAATAAAAAGCACCGGTTATCAGAAAAAGTGAGTGCTTTTTTCACTAAAAACATTCCTTCTATCACGATATTTTATATAATCAAGATGCCATCATTGGAGGATAAATATGGATATTAAAATAATAAAATAAGGAACAACAAATCGTTAATAAGGCTAAAGAAGAAACTCTTAAATACTTCAAGGAGGAGGAAAACGTAGATGTAACTATTACTAAACATAAATTCACTCCAAATGATCTTCAAACAATTTTTATATCTGGTTATGTAACGGATGACAAAAACAAAGAATTTAGTGTTGCAGTTGAATACGCTAATAACTATCATATCAGTACCATTTCAACCACCAAAAATTTCGAACTAAAATACGATTAGTTCACGATTTGTTTTATATTATTTCTTTATAAAAAATAATATAAAGAAATTTCAGGAGATACATATGGATCAATCAAAAAAGAAAAGGATTATAATTTTAATCATTGTAACAGTTATAATTTTTGCCATAGGCTGTACTGCATCCTTTATTCACGATAGAAATATAACAAAAGAAAGAGCTGCTGAAGCTGCTATACAACATATAAAAACAAAAGAAAATATAGATGTTATAGTAACTAAAGTCGATATTAAATCCGCTTTTCAAGGGGGGGTTATTGAGGTTAGAGGATATGCGGAAAATGATAAAAAAAGAAAGTTTTATGTCACAGTAAGCAAAAAACAAAATTATTCTATCATGGGTTGGAATTTAGATGATTCTCAATAAGAAACAAAATATTTTCATATTATTATCCGTAATAATTATGATGTTAATCATAGGTTATATAGCAAAGTTTATTCATGACCAAAATGCTGCAAAAGAAAAGGCTGCTGAAGTTGCAATAGAAACTATGAAAAAAGAAAAAAATAGATTTTGTGGTAACCGATGTAAAAATTCAACAATTAGAACTTGCGGGCTTTATTAGAGTTAGAGGGTATGATAAAAACAATAACCAAAAAAAACTTTACGTTGTAATAAATAAATCCCAAAATTATGAAGTTGCATATTGGGGCGACGAATAAAGTAAAATTTTTATCAGTGGGGGTTTTGTTCGTCCCCACCTAACTTCTGTGCTCCAGACGAATTTGGGGCGAGATAAGATTATAATGAACGCCTAAATAAACCCATACCACCAAAAACACTCATAGATTGTATCTATAAGTGTTTTTTGCATCCCTTAAGTACAGTCGAGAAACATACAAACTATTAAAAAACGTAAGGACACCTAGTACATCAAATGTGTCCGCATCATAAAGCAAACTCCGAAAAGCAATAACAATTTATTTTGATGCAACTATTTATAAAATTATGTAATGATACAGAACTAGGTATTTCAATAGCTTCCCAAGTTTCTTTATGATTCCAAACTTATTCTTGATAAACGAACAAGAAATTCACCACTAACCGTATTACTTATATTTCCCTCTCCTTAAAAATAATTTATAGTATTAATTACAAGATAATTCCAGGAGGGATTGTATGAGGGAATTAAAAAAGAAAAACATCATAATTTTAATCATGATCACAATTATAACTTTAACTATAGGATGTACACTAAAAATTATGCATGATAGAAATATAGAAAAAGAAAAAGCTGCTACAGCTGCCATAGAACATATGAAGAAAAAAGAAAATATTGATGTTATAGTGACTAAAGTTGATATTAAACCTGCCGCTAGTGGTGGTATGATTCGAGTTTCTGGTCATGTAAAAGACCAGAAAAACAGAAATTTCTTTGTTTCAATTATTAAACGTTAAAATTATTCAGTTGTTGGATGGGAATTAGATCATCTAGAGTCATAATTACCTTATTACATGTCAACTACCTCCACTACTAATTTCAGCCTAAAACACTGAAAAGACAATCTGAATTATACCTTCTTCTTTTGATGCATTAATCATTAAAACAAAAAAGCATCCTAAATCACACATTTAGGATGCTTTCTTTTTAATTCCTATTCAGCAATCGCATACGATAACAATTCATCGTTACTTCCCCAAGTCTTTGCAGTAATTGATAGTTCGCATACGCGCCGACCGGGGCACCGATTATTGGTACGAGCTGAAGCATTTTTGCTAAATCGATATAGTCTCGGTACTCTGTTTGGAACTTTTCCCAGTCCATATGGTTTTCTTCTTCTGTATCCCACGTTTCGATGGCTTTCCATATTTCTTTTCGGTGGTCGTCACTTGAAAAGGCAAGTTGGAAAACGTGAAGGATAAAAAGGCGCTCTTCTTTGTCGCTCGTATCAAATCCGTACAATGTTGCTGCATCGAATAAAAATTTAATTTTAATGCCGAGTAAAAGCGGAAAGTCAGCAAGGCCAAGGAGAATACCGCCTGCTCCCGTCCCCGCTCCTTCTGCCGCTGCTATTTTTTTGTACTCATCCATTTTTTTACGTACTTCGTCGTCTCTTCTTTGCAATGACCAGTTCGTCTCTTTTAATTTCGGCTTTATAAAGTTTGATCCGGCACTAATCGTTTGCACCATCATCCGAATCGTTTCTGTTAATACTTTTTGCACTTTCGCCGGAATAAGCTGTTGTACTTTCGTCTGCACTTTCTTAGAGAACCGTGTCATCATAGAAGAATCTTTCATGAATGTAGCTTTCCACTGCTCCAATTCTTTTATAACCTTCTCTTCGTATGTAATCATAGGTTCATTCCCTTCAATTTAAACGCTCAATACGTTTCGCCCCGTATTGATAAACGAAACCGATACTAAATACTATGCTTACGACTAATAAAATGCCCGTCATCATGAAATCTTTCGTCGCAAGGGCGAATATAACTGTAAATATCACGCTACCGATAATAAGGATTGCATTTAATAAAGTAAGAAAATCTTTCTTCTTCTCTTCTCCCCCGACCGGATACAAATCAAGCCAAATCTTCATGCGGTGATGCTTCCATAAAGTTAAGAGCTGATAACCGATTAAGTATAGGAAGATAAGGCTTACGATAAATCGTCCATATAAAAACGGAATGAAGTAAAGAATAACTCCTCCAAGAGCGAGCAGGCGCACATACAAGCCGAAATAGTTACCAGATCGTAAAAACGTTCTCGTATATAAGTATAAATAGGTACGTTTTTCACCAATCATCGAAAGAATGAAATCGAGCCATTTTCTCCGTGCTACTCTTTCTTTTAATGCCGGTACATCAACGAACATATTCGCTATGCGATACAGCAGCATCATCTTCTTACCTTCTTCAGAAATTAAATACTCCCAGTTTAGCGGCTTTCCCTTCACCATTTGATGCAGTACTACAAGGTATAACATCATGAGAAGGACGATTCCGCCAATAAACATAACGGAAGTACGCTCTACAAGGCAGTACACAAATAAGCCGTTTAAAATAAAACGAATGAACCAATCTGCTCTTTGTATATTTTGATCTGTTAAAAATGACTTTTCCCACGCTACAAATAAGTTCCACGCTTTTACAATGACAAACGCGAGTACAATCCATATGTAAGCCGCTCCTGTTTGTTTCATTTGCTGGAAGTATAACGGGGCAAGCGCTGCCGCTACGATTGCGATTATGTATAACTGAATCATAAACGTAAAGAGAAATGCCTTTGTGAAGTAAGGTTTTAACTTTTCTTCAACTGGCAGCAAGTAAACGAGATCTGCTTCTTTTAATAACGTTTGAATAGATCCGGCCGTTAATACGAGACCAAGCAACACTGCCATAACGAGCGCCGCCGGAAATGAAGGTGTTAACGTTTGTAACCATTGCTGGTAATAGTACGCTCCTGCGCCGATAATGAATACGAAAATAAATTTTAAATGATCGTTAAATACGTATTTACTATATGTACGAACTTCTTTTAGAAAGTGACGAAATCGTTCTTTCCATAATGCTGTGCTATTCATAATCTTCTTCCTTTGTTAATGCAATATAAATATCATCTAACGTTGCACCCGGCATATTAAACTGTGATTGTAGTTCAGCTAATGTTCCCTTCGCTCTTACTTCACCTTGATGCAGAATAATGAACGAATCACAATAACGCTCTGCTGTCGCTAAAATATGTGTACTCATTAAAATGCCCGCGCCGCTCTTTTTCATTTGATCCATCATTTGAAGGAGTGATTGAATCGCTAACGGATCAAGCCCAACGAAAGGTTCGTCCACAATGTAAAGAGATGGCTCCACTAAAAACGCACTCATAATCATTACCTTTTGTTTCATCCCTTTTGAGAAATGAGACGGAAACCATTTTAAACGATTTTTCATACGAAATTCTTGTAATAGTTGTCCTACACGTTCTTCATATTGTTTTTCATCGACACCGTACGCCATCGCTGTTAGCTTCAAATGTTCTTCTAGCGTTAGCTCATCATATAATACTGGTGTTTCTGGGATGAACGAAAAACTAGAACGGTACGCTGTCATATCGTCACGAATTGTTTTCCCATTAATTGTGACAGTTCCTTTTTTCGGTTCCATTAAACCGATAATATGTTTAATCGTCGTACTTTTACCCGCTCCATTTAAACCGATTAAGCCGACAAGTTCGCCTTTATTAACAGAGAACGAAACATCTTTTAGTACAGGTCGTTTCGTATATCCTCCTGTAACATTTTCTACACGCAATAACTCGCTCATACGACACCACTTTCTTCATTAGTATTCATTCTATATTCATCTTACCAAAAATGGCGCTGTACTACATAGTATCGATGTCTTAAAAAAATTTTAAATTTGTTAGCATATATTTTTACGAAAGCGGACATCATAATTAGTGAAGAAGGAACACATTGAAAAAGCGACCACCAATTGATGAGTACAACAACATAGTTAAGTCATCATGAAATGGGGTGTCCATGTTGGACAAAGAAATTTACACATAACCAGATCATTTGTTTCATTTTCGAAACGGGGTGTCTCCGAAAGAGCATATACTGTTTTAAAAAATAAACAATTTCCTTTTATAAAGATTGCAATTCATTTCACTTGAAAATGGGGTGTCTACGGCAGAAACTTTAGCCGATTTACCGTGCATTTCTTAAATAAATGAGGTGTCTGCGAAACGTAAATTACGATAATGCTTTTTCAATCCCTCTTCAGAAAACAGGAAGCTGAGTCAGCTTCCTGTTTTTCGTGTTTGTTCTCTTATATAATTATGGTAAAATACGGCTAAGGCTACTTGAAAGGATGAGATCAATGAATCATACAGCAGATAATTGTATTTTTTGTAAAATTATTGACGGGCAAATCCCTTGCTCAAAAGTATACGAAGATGAACATGTGCTTGCATTTTTAGATATTAGTCAAGTAACAAAAGGACATACCCTTGTTATTCCAAAAGTTCACAAACAAGACATTTTTGCATTAACGCCAGAAATCGCATCACACATTTTTTCTGTCGTTCCGAAAATCGCAAATGCGATTAAAGCAGAGTTTAACCCAGTTGGCTTTAACCTACTTAACAATAACGGTGAAAAAGCTGGACAAACTGTGTTCCACTTCCACCTTCATTTAATTCCACGCTACGGTGAAAACGATGGTTTCGGTGCTGTTTGGAAATCACATCAAAATGAATACACAATGGAAAATTTACAGAACATCGCAAGTACAATTGCAAATAGTGTGAAATAGTGACACTATAATAAGAAGTAATACATAACAAGCCACTTTCCTAACGTGATTAAATATTGCAAGGCTTGTTTCTTCACTCAAGATGCCAGGGAACGTGCACCGCACAATTTTCTTTCCCTTATCTTAAAGATATGCATATTTTTTCACATCATGAATACGAACAAAAAATAAGGAGGTTTCCTTTTATGTCAAAAGCTAAATCCTTTATTACAGGTGTCATTTGCGGCGGAGCAGTTGCTGGACTAGCCGTTCTTTTCTCTACTCCTTCTTCTGGCAAAGCTATGCGCGGTAAGTTAAAAGAAAAAGGAAATGATATTAAAAAGACTTTAGCTGATATTACAGCTGATACAAAATTATTAAAACGTCAAATCGTTGAAACTGCTTCAGAAGGTAAAGAAGTGTTTCAAGAATTAAAAGACGATATGCACGATACGATTTCTAACTGGAAGCAAGACATTTCTCAAAACAAACGCCATATTGAGAAAGAGATTTTGGACATTCAAAAATCAATTGAGAAACTACAAGAAGCTGTTCCGGAAAAGGCGTAAACAAATTCCTGCTTAGTTTTTTGCATATAACAAATATTTTTTATATAAATCGACCTTAACACGGCATATCACACAGATATGCCGTGTTTTTATGCATTTACAATATATGTTATCACTTAACATGTAAGGACAACACATGTATTCACGACTCATAAAACGCTTCCATAGTTATGCATGATTTGTATAGAATGTCATTTTTCCGAAAAATTTTCACAATTCTCACAAAAAGACTTTATTAATTTTTACTTTACTGGCATAATAGATAGTAATGAAAAAGAATGTTAAAGTGGGTGAGTAAATGAAAAGTGGAGAAAAAGATTACTCGGTAAAAGAAGCGATGATTTTCAGCCAACGCATTGCTCAATTATCGAAAGCGTTATGGAAATGTGTAGAGAAAGATTGGCAACAGTGGATTAAGCCTTACGATTTAAACATTAATGAGCATCATATTTTGTCAATCGCTTATCATTTAAAAGGGGCTTCTATTTCTGAGATTGCTAAGTTTGGAGTTATGCACGTATCAACGGCGTTTAACTTCTCGAAAAAGCTGGAAGAACGCGGCTATCTTGTATTCTCAAAAAAAGAAGATGATAAACGAAATACGTACATTGAGATTACAGACAAAGGGGAAGAATTACTACTTCGCTTAATGGAGGAGTATGATCCTGAAAATAACTCTGTATTTAATGGGGCTCTTGCACTTCGTAATTTCTATGGTAAGTTCCCAGAAAATATCGAACTTATCGCTATCTTGCGCAACATTTACGGACAAGACTTCATCGATATTTTTGAGAAATCATTAGAGAATATTGAGGAGAATTTTACGGAATCCGATCAGAAGTTAGTTAAGAAGTAATCTATTTATTGTTTCGCAATCATGCTTAAGAATTCATTCATAAGCGGCTTAAATAAACCTTGTTTTGCTAGCGCTTCCGCAGTTTCGTGTACTTCGAGCTGATGTGGAAGCGCTTTTTCAAATTGATCTAACAGCGCATCGAACAAAAGAAGCCCTTCTGCTTTCTCCACTACATATTGCTCGTTCAATATTTCACAAAGATTTAGTATACGTTCAATATCTTTTTTACGAGCTTTTTTCTTTATGATCAAAGAATAAAATGGACACTTTTCTTCATCAATCATTTTAAATAGTAGGTCTACGTAGTATTCAGCTTGTTCTAATCTTCTAACAACGTCCATTTTCTCCCTCTCTTTCTAACACAAAGTCTTCTATTTCTGAATTTTATAACACGAACAAAATATCGTATGATACAATATATAAAGTATATGTATTTTACCAAAAGGAGGTCTCGCCTCATGACACTTATAACAGTTGTTTTTGTCGCATTCGCACTTCTTGTTATATTTTACACGAATTTCATGACACATACACTGTGTGAACGAAAACAAATAGCTGCGAGCCGCCAACCCGGTGTCTTTCGGGTTATTAATGTATGTATAACAATTTTATTAATTTCTAGTTATATAGAAATTATATTTCATGGAAAGTGAGGAAGGAAGCCCCTTCCTCACTTTTTTCCTCTATAAGCAAATTATACCTACTATAACCAATAAAATAAACAGTACAAGTAATAAAATAAGTTGAGAATTCATCCCCATCCCCTCCTCTTTTCTGTATATGCGGCATGCGCCCAATATGGAACACCTTCAAAATCTGACACGCACTGGTTAAATTTTCTTTATCAATATGAAATCGAGTCGAAATATGATATATTAAATTTTGTACATATTGCTTATACTATGAAATAAATGACACGCATCTTAACTTTATCCTCAGCCTCGGTAAGCCCTGTTAAGCGCGCTTTACCAATATACAAAGCAAAAGTATCAGTGAGACTTAATCGGGCTCTTATGAACTAAAATTCATTGGTGTAGGATAAATTAAAAATACATAATAGTAGGAGTGTTTATCGAATGAAGAAAGCTATGCTTGCCTTAGCCGCAACAAGTGTAATCGCATTATCAGCATGTGGAACAGGATCATCATCAGACAAAATCGTTACATCTAAAGCTGGTGACATTACAAAAGACGAGTTCTACAATCAAATGAAGACACAAGCTGGTAAACAAGTACTAAACAACATGGTTATGGAAAAAGTACTTATTAAAAACTACAAAGTTGAAGACAAAGAAGTAGACAAAAAGTTCGATGAAATGAAAAAACAATACGGTGATCAATTCGATACACTATTAAAACAACAAGGTATTAAAGAAGAAACTTTAAAAACTGGTGTGCGTGCTCAATTAGCTCAAGAAAAAGCTATCGAGAAAACAATCACTGATAAAGAATTAAAAGATAACTACAAGCCTGAAGTTAAAGCAAGCCACATTCTTGTAAAAGATGAAGCGACTGCGAAAAAGGTTAAAGAGGAACTTGGACAAGGTAAATCTTTCGAAGAGTTAGCGAAACAATACTCTGAAGATACTGGTTCAAAAGAAAAAGGTGGCGACTTAGGATTCTTCGAACATGGTAAAATGGTTAAAGAATTCGAAGATGCTGCTTATAAACTGAAAAAAGATGAAGTAAGCGAACCTGTAAAAACACAATTCGGTTACCACATCATTAAAGTTACAGACATTAAAGAGCCAGAAAAATCATTCGAGCAATCAAAAGCTGACCTGAAAAAAGAGTTAGTTGCGAAGAAAGCACAAGACGCTGAATTCATGAACGATCTTATGATGAAAGAAATCAAAAAAGCTGACGTAAAAGTTGAAGATAAAGATTTAAAAGATCTTTTCAAAGAGCAAAAAGCTGACGCTAAGAAAGACGAAAAGAAATAATGAAAAGCTCGGGATTAGCCCGAGCTTTTTTATGTATCCTCTTCATTAACGAAAGTTGATTTTGTCATTCATTTAACTAAAACCATCTTTTATGCATTTCACTTAAAAACGTTTCTTTTATTTTAAATCCAGAACTTTCTCCGATAATAGAATCAATCCCGCAATGCGGACAAACTGCTGTGTTATCATCATCCCACCACTCTGTAATTTTTTCTGGATGGAAAATTTCTAAACAATAGAAACAACCACATATAACATCCTTTTCTAAGTGCTTTCTATTACAAGAACAAAAACGATGTGCTTCCTCAAAATATTTTTCCATCAGTATCCCCCTATTCCCGATTTTCTCCTTTGGTTTACTTACATTCTTCTCAATAAAATTACAATTCTCCCTTAAAGAAAAACACAAAAAAACCTCGATTCACGCCACACGGAACCAAGGTTTATCTTATTATCATTGATTAAATTAAGAAACTATGTTAAATTAGTACAGAAACACGTTTTCAAAAATACACAGAACGTATTTATCCGTATCTTAATTGTACACCAAAACACATCTTCAGTCAACCTCTATTTTTCACTTTTAAAGGAGTGCTTACGTATGAACAAAAAACTTGATTTAGAGCAAAAACGATTGGATACCGTAATAGAAACGATTACGGAGCAAATTGATAAACTGGAAAACGAAACTGGCAGACGTCGGGCAGAAGTAATCAATATTCGTAAACACTTTTGGGATGACGTGAAAGTGAATACTGATACTTTCGATGATTATCTTGAAACAGTTATCAACTTGAGACAACAAGCTCAGTCACTAGCTGTCACACAAATTACCCATAAGCACACCTTTAATCGACTTGCCGCATTAAGACGTATGCATAAAGCACCTTATTTCGGACGAATTGATTTTAAAGAAGAAGGAGAATCTGCTGCGGAGAAAATTTATATCGGCGTAGCTACACTTACTGATGCAAGCGGAGAAAACTTTCTTATATATGACTGGCGCGCACCTATTTCGAGTGTGTACTACGATTATCCACCAGGACCGGCTGAATACAGTACACCAGGAGGCGTAATCCACGGTAATGTGGAGAAAAAATTACAATACATTATTCAAAATGGCGAGATTGATTCTATGTTCGATACGAGCCTTACAATTGGTGATGAAATCTTGCAACAAGCGCTTGGAAAAGGTACGAATAAACATATGCAAAGCATCGTCGCTACGATTCAGCGCGAGCAAAATGAAATTATTCGTCACGATGAAGGCCGACTCCTTATCGTGCAAGGAGCTGCTGGTAGCGGTAAAACGTCAGCTGCCCTGCAACGAATCGCTTACTTACTATATAAATATCGCGAATGGTTAAAAGCTGATCAAATTATTCTCTTCTCCCCTAACTCTATGTTCAACAGCTACGTATCTAACGTACTACCTGAACTCGGTGAAGAAAATATGCAGCAAGTGACATTCCAAGAATATTTAAACCATAGACTCAGTAAGTCATTTGATGTTGAAGACCCTTATGAACAATTAGAATATATGTTAACTGAAACGAATAGCCCTACCTATAAAACGAGAAATGCGAGCATTCGATTTAAAGCATCTACTCAATTTTTCGAGATGATTAGAGCGTACAGACAATCTCTTGAATCTTCAGGCATGCTATTTAGAGGAATGAAATTTAGAGGAAAGTTAATTGCTTCTGCTAAAGAAATTACAGAGCAGTTTTACAATACTGACTCCTCCCTCCGCTTCCATAATCGAATTGAAAAGTTAACGGATTGGCTAAATAAACAAATAGATGCAATTGAAAAAACAGAACTGAAAAAGCCTTGGGTAGAAGAGGAAATTGAATTACTTAGTAAAGATGAATACCAAAAGGCTTATAAATATTTACAGAAAAAAGGCGAGTTTGACGACAACTCCTTTAATGATTTTGAGAAAGAAACGAAAGTACTTGGACGTATGATTGTCCGTAAAAAATTGAAGCCGCTTCGTAAAGGTGTTCAAACATTGCGCTTCATCAACTTCACAGGCATATATAAACAACTCTTCACAGATGCATCATGGGTTGCTGGGGAAAAACCGAAAGAGTGGGACGATATTTGCTCCTTAACAGTAAACATGCTTGATGAAGGAAAGCTATATTACGAGGATGCGACTCCATTTTTACTGTTAAAAGAATTAATTGAAGGCTTCCAAACGAATAGATCGATTAAACATGTACTCGTAGACGAAGCACAAGATTATTCACCGTTTCAATTTGAGTTTTTAAAACGTCTCTTCCCTGCTGCAAGAATGACTGTACTCGGAGACTTTAACCAAGCGATATTTGCCCATGCGAGTGAAGCAGTGAATTTCAACACACTTACTAGCTTATACGGACCAGATGAAACGAACGGCATCAACTTAACTCGTAGCTATCGCTCAACAAAACCGATTATTGAATTTACACGTGCTCTCGTACCGGAAGGAGAGAACATTCACGCCTTTGAACGTGACGGTGAGAAACCTACAGTGACGAAAGTATTGAATGACAGCGAACTGCACGAGCATATTACTGCCAAAGTTGCTGAACTACAAAAAGAGCAGCACAATACGATCGCAATTATATGTAAATCTGCAGCTGAAAGCGCCGCTGCCTACGAAGCACTTCGTCATATCGACAATATTAAACTTGTGAAAAGTAACTCAGCCGAGTATGAGCAAGGCATTGTCGTGATCCCTGCTTACTTAGCGAAAGGTATCGAATTTGATGCTGTTATTATTTACAATACTTCTAAAGATGTATACAGCGACGAGAGCGTTCGTAGATTGTTCTACACTGCTTGCACGCGCGCAATGCATGAACTGCAACTTTATAGCGTTGGCGAGGTTAGTCCTTTTATACTTGGGGCTAATTCGGAGAGTTTTGAGCTTATAACGAAAACACCTTGATGATTCAAGGTGTTTCTTTTTTTATGCAGGATTTACACCTTAAAAATAGAATATATCAGTTTAGAAAAAGCTAAGGAGTGACAAGATGAACCATTATTTTATTGCTATTTATGACGGCGTGTTTCCTACCGAAAAATTACATACCATTTTACAATCTAATCCTACTTTTACTGACCTAAACATCCGCCCTCTCTCAATCTCATCACCAAGACCTATCACATTATTAGTTGGCGCAGAACACGATGCACTCACAACTGGTCTTACAGATACATACCATTTATTAACGAAAGAGTTACAAAAACTAGAAGAACAAGAAAAGTACTATTACGTATACGATTATAAAATTAGAAAGACTATCGAGAACCCTAGCGAAAAATGTCTTCCACTAGCCACAATCCATATAAGTATTACGCAATTCCATAAAATGATTCAAAAAGTAAAAGACTTAAAACGCCCTGTATTTGCAGGTTATCACATCATTTCTCATGACGCAGACATACTTACACTTGATGTACTTCTATCTTCACCTTTATTAGATCCTAACACTTCCGAAAAAAATGCGGAAGAATACTCCTATTTACAACAACTAGCTGAATCAATCTCTCGTTCTGAATTATGTATTTCTATTAAAGAGAGTGCACTTATTTAAACACGAAAAGAGGGTTATTTATCATAACCCTCTTCTACTATCTATTTACATTTGTACTTGATCATAATAATGAATACTTTTATAGACAACTTATATAAATATTAAGGTGTTTTTCTCATTCTAAATGAAATATCCTTACGCCGATATAAACTCAGCACGATCCCCATTATAAGCGCATGAAATACAGTCGGCGTTAATCCGTAACTAATAAAAGGTAAGGATATAGCAGCAATCGGCAATAATCCTAGTATCATTCCAACATTATAAATGAACTGGAATACAAAAAGAGTCACTCCACCAACAAGCAGCAATTTACCATACCGATCATTTATTTTATAAGAGATGACTATTAATCTTACTACAAAAAGCGAAAGAACGAAGACAAGAATGAGCGCAAGCCAATACCCATAATAGTAAGTCAAACTTGCAAATACAAAATCAGTATCCGGAGCAGGGATGAATTTTATATCTCCATATGTACCAAACCAACCTGCTGACGACACCGCCTCTTTTAAACGTATATACATAAACCCTGCGCCACGTGCATCACGCTCTGGATTTATATATGCTAAAAAGGTAGGCCAGTAGTAATTTTTCACTGAATGTAAGGAAAAGGACATCCTAATAACAAATAAGCAAATGGGCACAGCTGTAATAATCACTGCCGTTTTCTTTCCTAATTTACTCCACCAAAGCATAACGAAGACCATCGTGATATAAATAAACATCGTTGAAAAAGCGGCTCCAATTAAGAATAAATACAGAGAAAATAAATATAGGGCGACAAGATACCTAACTTTCAACCTACTATTATTGAAAAAAGAAGCCCAAGCTAGAAAAAAGAACGGCACTGCCATTAAACGACTAATTGCAACGGGACCAATTTTTATTAACGGTTCTCCAGCCACCAAAACGTTCGGAAAATAATTTAATATTAACAAGATAAGTGCCCCAATTGTATAAAACAGCCACCCGAATCTTTCTAACTTCCGATAATCAGTCAGCATCATAACTACAACTGTTGCAATACCGAGAATAACAGATATCACTTTATTCATTAGTAAATCATTCATATATCCAAAAGCTATAACCGGTAAAAACCCTAACCCCATAGCAGTCACTAATAAAATAAGTAAAAACCAATCCACCTTTGGCTTATGCAGTTTGTTAAGTTCTCGCCCTAATTTACTCGGACTTCCCATTTGTTCCACAGCTTTATTTTCAGCAACTTCCTCACTTAATCCTTTTTCTATCCATGTGTTCTTTGCCTGTTTTAAGTGAAACTCTAGTTCAGTTGCTACAAAATCTTTCGCTTCTTTTGATTTAATATGATTCGTAACCTCGCTTACAAAACGCTCCCCTTTTTTATTCAATTTCTCCTCACTCCTGTACTAAGCCTTTTAATATAAATTGTACCTTCGTAACATTTTTTTCTGCCTTTCGCAGCATCTTTCTTCCTTTATCATTTAATTGATAATATTTTGCTCCTGCATGATCCCAGCTAGATTGAATAAAACGATTCTGTTCTAGACGATGTAATACGGTATATAAAAAACCTTCATTTCCTTCGAATTTTCGAATCCCTCTCCCTCGTAACAGCTGTGACAATTCGTATCCTGTTTTTTCATTACTGAGGAGTTGTAAAATGGCTAAAGAGATGTCCTCTTCCTTTTCGTGTGATGCATTGATTTTTTCGCGCACCCGCTTTCGGTGTTGATCAGAAAAACTCAAATGTTTAAACGTTGTATTCTCCATTGATTTTCGCAGGCCTTTTAATCGATCTTCCATTTGATTATTCCTCCAATCCTTTCTTCAAAAGCTCCTTCGCTTTTTTCAGTCTCGTTTTTATCGTGTTTTCTTTCACGTCTATTACAATAGCAATCTCTTTAATTGATAATTCTTCATAATAAAATAGATAAATAACTTCTCGATATTTTATCGGTAAATTCATTACTGCAGAAGCGAGCTCACGGTCCTCCGCATTTTGAATGACAATTTGTTCGACACTATCATTTTGAACCCCAATATAAGCAGATTCATCCTCTGCCACGATCACCTTTTTGTTATACCAACTCTTTATATAGTCCTTACATTGATTAATCGCAATTCTCCATAACCACGTTTTCACATTCGACTTCCCTTTGTATGTATGAAGAGATTTATAACATTTCACAAATATATCTTGCGTTACATCCTCAGCAACCTCTTTATTATTTACATATGAATACACAAGTTGTAAGACTTCTTGTCCATACTTGTTCATGATTTCATCGATAAGGAGTTCCTTATCTTCTATTTCAAACGCTTCTACCGTTAATTCATCCACATCATTTCCTCCTTCCCATATATTAGACGACGTACTGTATGGAAAAGTTTTATAAATTTATAAAAAAAATCCGTTTGGCAATAATGTTTTTTATAAATCACTTCCTCAGCAACTTACATATAATAAACCGAATAGTCGTTACAATACATTCACATAAAGAGCGCCTCTCTCCCAAGGCGCTTTTTAAGTTTGCAATAAGGATTTTGTGTTAGTTTTCTATCGTCAAGATTCCCCTCATCGCTAAATGAAAAAGAGAACCCATTCAATCGAGTCCTCTTCCCTCCTAACACTCACTTAAAGAATCTAATATTTCATGGTCATACAAAGATGGCTTGATAATATCAAAACCAATAAATTCTTCATACTTCTTATCTGCAAAATAAAATACAACGTTTTGAAATAACACTTTTTGCAAATGAATATCCTGAGAAATTCTAAATGAGTATATGTATTTATTATCATTTGAAGCTTTCTTTTTATATATTTTACTTCTATTTGTTAATCCTTTTAATTTACGAGCATTTTCTCCAAAAAACTCAATCCCCACTATACGATCAAATTGATCTATATCTACATTCAGTTTTGGATTTTCTTCCAACTCTTCAGTCGATTCAATCTCAATTTCTGAAGTGAATGGAATTACATACAGATATGCCATCTGGATTTCAGGGTCATAAGTAATTAATTTTTTCATGCTGCACCTCATATCCGTATTCATTTGTCTTGTTCCCTATTTTAAAACATAATACAATTGAAATGTAACTTAATAAGCTATAACTAGTAGGTGTGATAATCATCTCTTCCATTTTGAAAAAAGGGGGGAGGTGATAGAATGATCGCGATGTTTGTAATTAAATTAGTGTATGGTATCCTAACCGGAGCTGGCGTTGTCATCGGTAGAAGATACGTCGGTCCGTGGCTAATTTCTGTATACAAAAAAGCGAGAACCACCCTGCTTCGTGGAAAAGGTAAGGGCGGTTCTCGGCTAAAACGTTAATGTAATTGTCTTATAACCGCATCTACTACCACCACAATAGTAAGTTAGGTTACACAAGGCAGAAGTTTCTCAGGCTTCTGTCTTCTTTATTTTATGCAAAATTCATACTATATACTCTATCATCATTGTAACACATTTTATTTATTTTTAGTCAAGGTCAACAAATGATGATTATTATCCAATTTCGTTATCTTAAGATATATTCCCTCCTTATCTAAGGGCAGATTGTATCGTAAGACAAAAAAACAAAAGAGTTCAGACTACCTTCTGACGGCAATTCATCTCCACCTGAATTGTTGGGTTTCACCCGTAACACAAATCAGATGGAGCCTTCTTGCCGAAAAGGATAAAAAACACCTGAAGAGGTTCTCTTCAGGTGTTTCTCTATTTTACGCTAATGCAGCTGCTTGTTCTTGTTGATCTACAGGAATGACAGCGTCTGTTAATGCTTTTTCTAATTCAGCTGTGTATTTCATTTGCTCTTCTTTGCTCCAGCCTAGTTTCGCAGCCATGTAGTTGATTACTGCTTCTTTCCACTCGTATACCCAGTGGATGTTGAAGAACACAGCGCCTCTGCGGCGTACGAAGAAGTCAACTGGTTTTGCTGTCATTTCGTAATCCATTGCGTATACAAGTGGGATTAGAACGTCTAGCGGCATGTTGTATTCTTTCGCTTCGTCTTTATGTTTTTTCGCTAAGTCGAACAGTACGTCAACGTTAGAGCCATAGAATTTCGCAAATTCTTCTGCTTGTGCTTTCGTTAAACCAGATTTCGTACCCTCATCTGCTTTTTTCGCAACGAATGCTGGGAATCCGTGTGAACCACTTACATGTCCACCAGAGATTGGCATATGTTTCGTATCGCTCTTCGGATATGCACTATGACCTTCTTTTTGTAGTAGGTTCGTTACGTAGTCTACTACCATTTCAGCCATTTTACGGTATCCTGTTAATTTACCACCTGCGATTGTAATTAAACCAGATTCAGAAGTCCAAATTTCATCTTTACGAGAAATTTCAGATGCATTCTTACCTTCTTCATAAATTAACGGACGTACACCAGCCCAGCTTGACTCCACATCTTTTTCTGTAATTTTCACACTTGGGAACATGTAGTTAATCGCGTTAATGATATATGTGCGATCTTCTGTTGTCATGTGCGGTACAGCTGCGTCTTTATCATAGAACGTATCTGTTGTACCTACGTATGTTTTTCCGCCGCGAGGAATCGCGAACACCATACGTTTATCTGGTGTATCGAAGTAAATAGCTTGCCCTAGTGGGAAACGTTTTTGGTCAATTACTAAATGCACACCTTTTGATAACTGAAGTACTTTTCCTTTTTTTGAGTTATCTTTTTCACGAAGTGTATCTACCCAAGGACCAGCTGCGTTTACAATTTTCTTACCATACACTTCATACACTTCGCCATCTAGTAAATCGATTACACGTACACCGCATACTTTTCCATCTTTATATAAGAAACCGTCTACTTTTGCGTAGTTAACAGCTTTCGCACCGTGTTCAATTGCTTCTTTCATTACTTCAATTGTAAGACGCGCATCGTCTGTACGATATTCTACGTAGTAACCGCCGCCTTTTAATCCTTCTTTTTTTACAAGAGGCTCTTTGTTTAATGTTTCTTCACGGTTAAACATTTTTCTGCGCTCGCTTCGTTTTACGCCTGCTAAGAAGTCATATACACGAAGACCAATTGATGTACTGAATGATCCGAACGTACCGCCTGTATGGAACGGAAGTAACATCCACTCTGGTGTTGTTACATGGGGACCGTTCTCATATACGATCGCACGCTCTTTCCCCACCTCTGCTACCATTTTCACTTCAAGTTGTTTTAAATAACGTAGACCACCGTGTACAAGCTTCGTTGAACGACTTGATGTACCTGCTGCAAAGTCCTGCATTTCAAACACAATTGTTGATAACCCGCGTGTTGCTCCATCTAATGCAATACCAGAACCAGTAATACCTCCACCAATTACGATCACATCTAACTCTTGTTTATTTACTCCGTTTAATACGTCTTTACGTTGTTTACTTGAAAATTTCATGGTAATTCCTCCCTTTGATAACGAAAAAAGAGACCACGAACTCCGCTATAGATTTCGCCTCTATAGCGTGTTGTGGTCTCTCCAAATCTCCTACCGAATTATTAACTTGTCACCATTATAACACTGTTTATGATTATTTGAAAGCTTTTGTTGCTTCAATCGCTTTTTTCCATCCAGCATATAGCTCTTCGCTTGTTTTCGCTTCCATCGTTGGTTCAAAGCGTTTGTCCATATGCCACTGTTCTTTAATTTCATCTTGGTTTTTCCAATATCCAACCGCAAGACCAGCTAAGTATGCTGCACCTAAAGCTGTCGTTTCATTGATTACTGGACGCTCTACAGGAACATCTAAAATATCACTTTGGAACTTCATTAAGAAGTTATTTTTAACTGCTCCGCCATCAACGCGTAATGTTTTCAGTTCAATGCCTGAATCTGCTTCCATTGCACATAATACATCTTTCGTTTGGTACGCTAAAGATTCTAGTGTTGCACGAATGAAATGCTCTTTCGTCGTACCGCGCGTTACACCAAACATAGCGCCGCGTACTTCACTATCCCAGTACGGTGTACCTAATCCTACGAATGCTGGTACCACGTATACACCGTCAGTTGATTCAACGCGAGAAGCATATACTTCACTCTCACTTGCATCTTTAAACATGCGCATTCCGTCACGTAACCACTGAATTGCAGAACCTGCTACGAAAATACTTCCTTCTAATGCATAGTTTACTTTACCATCTATACCCCATGCAATTGTTGTTAATAGGCCATGCTCAGAAGCTACTGCTTTTTCTCCTGTGTTCATTAACATGAAGCAACCAGTTCCGTAAGTGTTCTTCGCCATACCTTCACCGAAACAAGCTTGTCCAAATAATGCTGCTTGCTGGTCACCAGCTACACCTGCAATCGGTATATTTTGACCGAAGAAGTGATAATCAATTGTTTCTCCATATATTTCAGATGATGGACGTACTTCTGGAAGCATGCTCTTTGGCACTGTTAACATGTCTAGAAGCTCATCATCCCACTGTAAGTCGTGAATGTTAAACATTAATGTACGTGATGCATTTGAGTAATCCGTTACGTGCGCTTTGCCGCCGGACAATTTCCATACAAGCCACGTATCAATTGTTCCGAATAATAGATCGCCGTTTTCTGCTTTTTCTCTTGCACCTTCAACATTATCTAAAATCCATTTTACTTTCGTACCAGAGAAGTATGCGTCAATTAAAAGACCTGTTTTTTCGCGAACCATTTCGCTATAACCTTTTTCTTTTAGCTCATCACAAATTTCAACTGTTTGACGAGATTGCCATACGATTGCGTTGTAAATTGGTTTTCCAGTCGTTTTATCCCATACAACCGCTGTTTCACGTTGGTTCGTAATACCGATACCAGCGATTTGTTCTGGTTTTACATCTGCTTCACTTAAGCAAGTTGCGATAACTGCTAAAATAGATCCCCAAATTTCTTGTGCGTTATGCTCTACCCAGCCTGGCTTTGGAAAATGTTGTGTAAACTCTTTTTGAGCTGAATGAACAATTTCACCTTTTTTATTGAAAAGAATTGCGCGTGAGCTAGTTGTTCCTTGGTCTAAAGAAAGAATATATTTTTTCATAATGGTTTCCCCCTATGCTACTTTTCTACTATTTGTAGTGCTTTCACTTTTTTTACTTGTCATATAAGAGATTGCTAGTACAATCACAGTTGCAATAATCACATAAATAAGTGCTGCATTTTGTTTTCCTTCAAATACAACTTGATGGAATAATCCTGCAAGTGATCCACCTAGAATTGGACCAACTACTGGAATCCATGCATACTTCCAGTTCGACCCGCCTTTTCCTGCAATCGGAAGGAAGAAGTGTGCGATACGCGGACCTAAATCACGAGCCGGGTTAATCGCGTATCCTGTCGTTCCACCTAATGATAAACCAATACTTACAATTAAGAAACCTACGATAAATGGATTTAAACCATCTGCAAATTTATTTGCTCCAATTGCTAATATACCAAATACTAAAACGAATGTTCCAATCATTTCACTTAAAAGGTTTGCAAATGTGTTCGGAATTGCTGGACCTGTTGCAAATACGCCTAACTTTGTTCCTGGATCTTCTGTTTCTTTCCAGTGTGGTAAGTAATGTAAATATACGATAACTGCCCCGATAATTGCCCCAATCATTTGTGCTGCGATATAACCTGGTACGTCACTCCATGGGAACGCTCCCTTAAATGCTAGTCCTATCGTTAAAGCCGGATTCAAATGTGCCCCACTAATTGATCCAACTGCATACGCTGCCATAGCAACTGCTAAGCCCCAGCCCATTGTAATAACAATCCATCCAGAATCTTTCGCAAACGATTTCTTTAAACTTACACCAGCACAAACGCCGCCACCAAGTACGATTAACAACGCTGTCCCTATTAATTCCCCTAAAAATGCTGACATAAAATCCCTCCACAATCAATTTAAATGCGTTCAAATGTGATAGAGGTAAAATGAATGGCCATTCGTTTTTTCAAAAGAAAAAGATCCACAGCTTACATGCTTCTATATAAAAATATATAGAAACAATAAAATGTGGATCTCTTCTTTTCTCCGTCACGTTTATTAACTTGTCTATAATGTTAACCTTTCATGAAAGCGGTGTCAACAGAATTTTTTCACATTTTCGTCACTTTTTTTGGTAATGTTTCCATAGTTCTTTTTTTGATGTCGTAATTGCTGTCGCACCAGCACTTAAAGCTCTTTCAACATCTTGCACAGTACGAATGAAACCACCCGCTAAAATCGGGACACCAGTACGCTCTTTCACTTCAGCAATCACATCCGTTAGCGCACCAGGAAGCACCTCTATATAATCCGGCTTCGTCTTTTCTAGCAAATTACAGCTCTTTTCCATCGCGCTAGAATCAATTAAAAAGATGCGTTGAATTGAGACGACACCCTTTTGCTTCGCCTTCATAATCACGCTCGCCTTTGTCGACAGTAACCCGTACGGTTTATATTCTTGGCATAAAAACTCCGTCGCATGCCCATCACTTTGTAATCCATGGATCAAATCAACATGTAAAAACACCTTTTTACTATGCTGCTTCGCAAGTGACACAACACTCTTCAATTGACCAACATGAATATCTAAAATAACAATATACTCATATGAACTATGTAATAGCTTTTCCAAATCTTTAATTTGCCTCACTGCCGGCAAAATCTTCTGTTCATGAAATTCCATTCTAAATGTCCCCTTCTTTATGTCATCCTATCCTTTATAGTACACAATTTGAGTAGAAAGAACAGCTAGTGCGGAGAAATTATTTCCTCTATCTATATATTTTCTTCAACTTATCAGAAGCCGTGCCACTTATAACCATTAATATGAGGGGTAAAAAATTCATTACATACGGTGCATCTGCTACAAGTGTAATGCTCGCTCCGGCAAACTTATTTAGCGTCCATACAACGATTTTTGTAAGAAATAAAAATACGCCCATCATAAATAAACTATCGAAAAACACCTTCCATTTTGGATATGCTAATTGTTTGCTATCGTTAATTACTTTTTGCGTCAACTCTTCATCACTCCTTAGCAACTCATCAATCGTAATACCGAACAGATCACTTAAATGAATAATAATTTCAATGCTCGGATAGTTCTTTCCCGTCTCCCATTTCGAAATAGATTGTCTACTTACATGAATTTTTTCAGCCAAATCATGTTGCGACCAATTTCGTTTTTCTCGTTCTCGTTTCAAGCGTTCACTAAAAATCATACTGTGTTTATCACCTCTCTACGTCTAGTATGGGCAAATAACTGATGAAGAGTAAAGCGAGTTGTCGTTGCGTAGGTGGTGCAACTTTTGCGTTACATAGTAAAATGGCGCTATTTCATACTTTATATCACGCTGGTTTTATATACTTTTCTTCTATAATAATTTCCCGAACAATAATACAACTAATGAACACTAGTAAATACAGGAGGAGACATAAAAAATACGCTATTCCTTCTTATCATTCTCCAAAAAGAAAATCGTTTTGTTGATTTCTCAACTTATACTAATATGGATAGCGCCAGGGAAATTAATGAAGAAATACAATTAGAACGAACAAAAAAACCCTGTAAAATTTATTACAGAGTTTTTTGCCAACTATTTATTGTTTTGCATAACGAATACGAACGTTATCATCCATATGATAAATTTGTAATGTGTTTCCATCATAGTTTTGTAATTTATACATCATACTATCATTTGTTAACTTTACTTCTTGACCGTCTTTAACTGCTTTTGTTACTTTTAAGGACAACTGGAATGACGGAACATCTACCGCATATGTTCCTGTTGAGTAGTTATCTTTATTCGGATAAGAACCATTCGCATAGGACTCAAATGTTTTATCACCTTTTAGTACTAACGTAGTTTTTATGCCACTACCGTAATCAATACCCCAGTTACCAATAATCTCAGTCCCATCTTTGATGTTCTTCTCCATGTTTCCATAATTAATTCCTAACTCTTCACTTGTACCAACTGTACCTACAAATACCCCCGTTTTAGCTTGGCTTTTGTCTGTTTGAGCCTGAATACCAGTAGTTGGGTTTGTCGGTGTAGAAGTACTTGTTGTACTAGTAGATTTTTCTGTGGCTGTATCACCTTTTATTTCGGATCTTAACTTATCGAATGTAGGTTTCCAAATACGTTTTGCTTCCTCTAATTTTGTATTTGCTTTATTTAAGATTTCCGTATCGGTCTCTAAGCTGAAGCCTTTATCGTTGAATAACTTCTCTATTTCACCGAATGTCTCTCTTAGTTTACCTGTCGCTCTTTCAATCTCTTTTTGGTCTTCTTTATGTTTTTGCGGTGCGTAAATCTTCTCTATCTTATCAAATACTTTATAGATGTCTTTAATACTATCTAATACCTCAGCTTTTGATTTACTTCCATTTCTCAAATCTCTTACAGAAGCGTCATAGTAATCAAATCGTCTTAACATATCCTGTTCAATATCTAATAAATATTGTGCATAATCTTCATCTAAAACTCCAACCTTTTGAACATCTTTACTTTCTTCTTTCGAATTAGTTGATTTTTCTTTCGTTTCAGCAGCCTTAGATTTACTCGTTTCTTCTGTCTTTTCTTCTTTATTTGCCGAATCTTTTACTGTAACACAACCACTTAATAATATGGCAACTGGAACTGCAGCAGCTATTAGTTTTTTCACTTTTATACCTCATACCCCTTTAAGTAATTTATTCTTAGTTAGTTTTGCTACCGATACTCTTCGCTGCTTCTTCAAACAGTTTTGAACCTTCTTGTGCTTTACTTAATGATTGATGCATTTTACTCTCGTCTTCTTGGTCTAATGCATCAAAGAGAAGTTGAAAACAACCCGCATACAGTTCCATCGATTGCTTTATCTTCGCTTGTTCTCCCTGTAATTCAGGAGGCGCTTGTAGATTCTTCAGTTTCGTTGCAGTTGCCTTTGCTCCACCTAAACTCAGTTGTACTTCACTTTTCTTTTGCTTGTATGATTTTACGTCTGAATCTGCTATTCCTTCAATTAATTTCATTGTATCTTCAATTTGAGTGGCACTGTTTATAATATCTGCCTTGTATCTTTCAACATCTGAACCAGTTACCTTACCAGTTGAAGAATTAGAAGAAGTAGAATTATTTGAAGAAGAACTTTGTTGACTACTTGATGAACTACTGTTTGTATCTTCACCTTTCGCTACAGATAAGCTATCCTCTTTCTTTCTATCAGTTGACTTACTCTCTTTCTCTACCTTTTGCGTTTCTTCTTTCTTTGGTTCAGCTTTCTTACCATCAGTTTCAATTGTAATACAACCACTCAATAACATAACTGGTAACACTAAACTTACTAATTTCTTTGCTTTCATGATTACTCATACCCCTTTATTTGTAAAATTCAGTGCAAACAAGTTAATATACTTAACTAATAAATTCCCCCCGAACAATTTATTAGAATCTAATATCAATAGATTTCCTGTATATTCATAATCTTTCCATATATATCATTTTACAGAGAATTACATATTTGGTCAAAGGGATTTATGAAGTCTTCACAGGGAAATTTACTAAACGAAAAGAAATTTTATTCACAAAGAAAAGAAGCTAACAATAAATTGTTAACTTCTCAGCTGAAAGTAAAATAGTATCTTTCTTTATCTTCTAATATCTAGGTTGTGATTGAATATTTGTAAGGTGAACATCATACATATCAATGATTTCAAGAAATCTATCAGCTTCACGGAAAACATGGTCTGCTAATAATGGATGAATGATACTCTTTATTTTACATTGCTCAATTAAATCACGTGCTGTTTTCTTAAAATCCCGAAGAGATGCAACCGACACACGATTTTGATCTAAAAATTGATCTAAAAGTGGGACTGTTTGAGATTGTGGTTTCATAGATTCTAAGTCAATTGCTTGATACATCAATTCATCAAAATCATTGCTAAAATTCCTCGCTGTGTCTACAAGCTTTCTTTCCGATGGATCAAGAAGATGACCAATAAATTTAGCATGGTCTGCCATAATCCTTAAAAAGAAAACATTTTCTTTAATAATAGCATCAGGAAGAGCATCTAATTTACCTTCATTTAATTGTATTAAACGTTTTCTAAAATAATCAGCTTCCCTACTTGTATGATCAACTAACAATGGAAAGTTATTTTGTCCTGGCAATTTACATGTGAGAATTAATCCTAAAATTTTTCGTTTAAATCCCCAAATATTAGTTGCGGCTTGTTGTACTTCTGCATTAAATCTTTTTATTTGCTCAGGATCTGTTTCATTTGTATAGGAATGCGCTATTTGTTCGATATGTTCAAACAATCGATAAAATTGATTAGCCTCTTCGATTAGTTGCGTATCTTCACATCTAAACCCTAAGCGAAGAAAAAAAGAATGCTCCTTCATGATTCTAGACCAAAAACGAATTTCATTTAATGAACGCTCAACAAACATTACAGATGTAACACCTGTATCAGGATGTAATGATGTTTCATCCCTATGCATTGTTAATCCCCCCCAGTAAATACTGCACTAGTTCCATTCTTATGAGTAAAAAAATATATAAATACCATCAATAAAAGTTCATGATGAATATTGTATACAGGTAAATTCAACTTGTATAAGCTTAGCTTGATGAACATATACTGCTCCTCCAGCAAAAAAAGGCTACCAGCTAGATGTAAAGTTCTACTAGTTGGTAGCCTTTCAAAATTTCTATTAAAGCAATACCGAATCCTTATCAGTATCCTGATTCCGTTTCTCTCGCTCTTCTTCTAAACGCTTCATATACACTTCGCCTTCTTTTTCGATAAACTCATTATCCATCTCTTGCTCTTTTTTTGAAGTATATAAAACCATGTAGCCACTTAATACGATCCCGACGATTACAAGATACACCCACCATGGTAAAGTTTCCACGCAACTTCATTCCTTTCCTTAGACAAGCCTTATTAGTTTCACTGTATGAGGAAAGAAGTGGATTTATGCTTAAAATTTATTGCGGATTCTTCGCGAAGAACGCTTGTACATATTCCATAAATTCTATTGGTTCCTGGCGAAACGGTGCATGGTATCCTTTTTCAATGATATGGAACGTACTATTCGCAAATAGCTCATGATACAGTTCACCATTTTTCCAAGAAACGCTCTTATCGTGTCGTCCCCATATAATTAAAGTCGGCACCTTAATTTTATCGGCCTCCATCGCGATGCGGCGCTCTCTCATTTTCGTCAGTTGATCATAATGCTCTTTATCATCGCGACTATTTTTCACTGCATTTTTATTATAATCTGTAATCTCTGTTACAGTTTGTAAGTCCGTTGATAGCGGCGGCACTTCATAGCTTTCTTTTTGCTGGAAAGACTCGATCCCTGTAGAATCCGCTAAAACGAGATGCGTTACTGCATCCGGATATAAATACGCTAAATTTAGAGACATCTCTCCGCCCATCGAATGACCAAGTACTGCGAATTGATCGTATCCGAGTTTCTTCATTAACTTATAATATAAATTCACTTGCGCAGGAAACGAATACTGAAAATCAACCGGCTTCGAAGAACGTCCAAATCCTAAAATATCAACCGCGATAATCGTGTGATCTCGTGCAAGTTCCGGATAAATATCACTAAACCCATCTGAAGAACCACCAAACCCGTGAAGCATAAGTAAAGGCGGCTTGCCCTCACCAATTTGCTTAAAGTAAATCGTCTGTCCATCAATTTGCGCCATACTCTCTTTCGTATTCAGCTTCATCATAACAGTATTTTTCACTTCTCCAACCTTTGCAATCGGCTTATCAACGAAGTTACATACGATTAACAAAACGAGCACAATACCGCTAATAAAATAAAATTTAAACCGTTTCAAAATTCCCGTCTCCTTTCTCTTGTTGCTATTTAAAGTTTTTACATTATTTGGTTGTTTTATGATTATTTTTAATTGTAACTACGTTAGTTACAATTATACTAAAAAAATATTACTTACTTCTATTAATGATGGTCGTTTTGTAACTATTATAGTTACACATTTAAAGTAAGTCAATTCTTTTCTCTACATACCCTAATGATAAAGAAAGGGACTTCATGTTGAAGTCCCTTTCTTTATCATTATAGTTGGCTTACTCCGCCGCCATCGCCTTTATTGAAGTTAGCTGGTGCTCCTCCCGTGTCTCCTATATTAAAACTAGCATAGTCTGGTTTTGCTGGCGCTCCACCAGTATCCCCCTTATTAAAGCTAACATAGTCTGGTCTTGCTGGTGCTCCTCCTGTGTCTCCCTTATTAAGAGCAACAGCATTAAAATTGTGGGAACCTAAAACTGAAAAAGTAAATGCAAATCCAATTACTGTTAACACAATTTTTCTCATTATTTTAACGCCCCTTTTGCCACCTGTTTTTTCCTTGATTCGTTACTCATACGATAGTATTTACTAGCCTTTTCATGATTGTTTACATTATAAAATTTATCTGCTAAGCGTTCTGTATATTCCTGAATACAGTCAAACAACTCTTCTCTTTCAAAGTAAGAAGCTCCCGCTATAACAGCCTCCTCTAATGCATCAACATTTGTATTCATTTCACTTAAAACCATAAATCGGTATTGATATTCTTGATTCTTCAACTGGTTACAAATATGTAATCCTTTACTTATTATGACACTCGCTTTTTCAAATTCATTTATTTTTAAATATTCATCAGCTTCCAAGTAAAGTGCTCTAAAATGATTAGGAGCTTTCTTTGTTACTTCGGATAAATGCCGAATTGCTAATTCTGATAAATTCTGATTTGCATATAGCAATCCTAAGTTATTTCTAACCATTAAAATATATTTTTCATGATCAATTTGCTGAAAAATATTTAGGGAGTGATTAAATATCTCCTCTGCTAACTCAAATTGATTTAAATCAACATAGCATAACCCTAAAATATTCTCACATAAAGCAAAATTAATCTCATATCCTTGTTGCTTCGTAAAATCTTCTTTTGCTTTTTTCAAATAATCAATCGCATTGATTTGTTGATAGGAATGATAATAGAAATTCCCCATCCGATAATGAAACTCCGCATGTTCTATCGGATCTGCAATATATTTCAATAACTTCTCCGCTTGTTCATACTGTTCTTTCGCTTCGTTATAATTTGAAATTAATGTGCAATGAAATCCTTTGAAAAAGTGATAATAATAAGCTAAAAATCCTTCTGTTGGAATTTCGAAAGATTCCACTTTATCAAAGCTATCTTCTCTAACTGAAATCCAATCAACTAATGCATCATATCTAAAATTTAATAATGTATGATAAAGCAATACATCTTGATCCACGTCCAAACCACTAATCTTACTATCAATCTCTTCCTTCATCTCCGTAGCTTTCTCTATATTTTGCTGCAACATTACACGATACCAATCATCTAAAGAATGTTTCATTTGCTCCCTTGTTACTACATCTGCTCCCATACACTCGCATCCCCTTTTCTCCAAAATTGCAAAATTAGGATTTTTATACAATTATCAAAATTGTATATTACCACTCCTTTTCTATGCATTGAAAAATAATTATCAGAAAATTTAATATTTTAATTAATTATACCAAAGTTTCCCTTTTTAATAACTTGAGAAACAATTGTCAGAAAACTTACTGGGATAAATAAAAAAGCAAGCAGTTCCAGCACTCCGCTAAAACTACTTGCTCTCCTACTTACTATCTCTATTTTTACTCTTTAATAAATTCCTTCGTACTTCTCACTGTATCAATTGGACGAACTAATTTTTCAATTTCTTCACGTTTTGGCTCTAGAAATGGAGGTAAAGATAATTTTTCGCCAAGTGTTTCGTATGGCTCATCTCCCATAAATCCTGGGCCATCTGTTGCAAATTCAAATAAAATTTGTGGTGCAACTCTTGCGTATAATGACTCGAAGAAGTGACGATTTACATAGCCAGATGACGGAAGTCCAACGCTACCGATTCTCTCAATCCACTCTTCTAATACAGCACGATCTTCTACGCGGAATGCAGCATGGTGCACTGTACCAAAACCTTGTTGTGCTTCAGGAAGAACCGTATTATGTTCTACAATGACAGAAGCACCGTTTCCACCTTCGTTTACTTCAAATAAATAGAATTCTCCTTCTTGAGCAATCTCTTTAAATAATAGAACTTTTTCTAACACTTCTTTAAAGAAACTAAAGTTTGAAATGCGGATAAATACAGGGCCTAAGCCAGTAATTGCATATTCTAATGGAACTGGACCGTTTTGCCATGGTGTACCTGATTCTATCCCGTTATCTAATTCATCTGAGATTAATTGATAGTGTTGATCATCAAAATCAACGAAAGAAAGAGTTTTCTTACCAAATTGCTCTTTAATGCCTGTATGTTCTACTTCAAGACGGTCAAAACGTTTCACCCAATACGCTAGTGCTGCATCAGTTGGAACGCGGAATGAAGTTTTTGAAATTTCATTTGTACCGTGTACTCCTTTTGGAACACCTGGGAAGTCAAAGAATGTCATATCTGTTCCTGCACTACCTTTATCATCTGCAAAGAATAAATGGTACGTTTGAATATCATCTTGGTTTACTGTTTTTTTAACTAAACGCATTCCTAAAACGTGAGTGAAAAATTCATAGTTCTTTTCTGCACTACTTGTAATTGCTGTAACGTGGTGAATTCCTTTTAATTGGTTCATTTTATATTCCTCCAATGGTTTTTAAATTTATCCCGCATTAACGGGCAGTAAGATCCTCACCTCAAAATTCAGAGAAAACAAAGAAGTTCGGTTGGGATCAACTGCCCGTAAAAGCCCGATTGGTTCAACTAATAATCATTGGAGATAAAGCCCCCAATGATTAAAGTTTCACTTTATATTTTCTCTTCTATTACTTCTCTTCAATAGGTGCTAATTTCGCTTCAATTTCTGCTCGCTGATCTTCTAAGAACGGCGGTAAATCAAGTTTTTCTCCTAAATGCTCTACATCGCCATCAACTGTAAATCCTGGTCCATCTGTCGCAATTTCAAATAGGATTCCGTTTGATTCACGGAAGTATAAGCTTTTAAAGTAGAAACGGTCGATAATGCCTGAAGAATGGAAACCTTTTTGTATTACCTGTTCTTCCCAATAAGCAAGCTCTGCATCGTTCTTTACACGAATTGCTAAATGATGAATGCTACCGCGGCCTGGCTTTTCAGTAGGACCATCTAAATATTTCACAACGATTTCTCCGAAGGCTTCTCCTTTAATAGACTGGAAAATCGCTTCTTCGTCGCTTCGGCTAACTTCTGTATAACCAAATATATCTGTTAATGTATTCGCCAGTTTATCAAGTCTACGCACTGTCATTTCTACAGAACCCATTCCTTGAATTTGATGTTCGGCAGGAACTTCTGATTTCTCCCAAGTTTCCCAGTGCTCCACTTTTTCTCCGTTTGAAACGAGTAGCACGAGGCGAAGACCTTCAGCATCCTCAAATTGTAAAGCAGGACGATTTGCATATGTTGTCATTTCACTATGTTTCACATCAAATTTCTCAAATCGTTCTTTCCAGTAATGTAAGCTTTCCTCTGACGGAACGAGTAATCCGATTCGCGTAATTGCATTCGTACCACGGTACGTTTTTCCTACTAAAGGCATTTCAAAAAACGATAGTTCTGTACCTGGACTTCCTGTTTTATCTCCGTAAAATAAGTGATACATGGACGGATCATCTTGGTTTACCGTCATTTTCACACGGCGTAAACCAAGCACGTTTTTATAAAAATGGTTATTCTCACTCGCGTTTTTTGTAACCATTGAAATGTGATGATGCCCTTTAATTTCATACATTGATAATTCCTCCGTTTCATTTTACTAGTCAAGTGATATCTAAAAAATAATATGCTTCTTAGCTTTTCAATTTATTCTCATTATGTTTTTGTAAATTCATCTTAGTTTTTACTAAATAAGTTACTTCGTTTTTTTAATCGAAAGCAAGTGAGTGTATGTTTTTCATATGACTCAATCGCTTTCGTTACTATCACTTTACAACTCAAGTGATTAAAAAGCAAGTTATTTATCTCAAATTCGAGATATTTTTTTATTGGATAACATTTTGAACTGGAGAATGATAAAGTGAAGGCTAATAATCAGTGGGGGTTTTACTGTCCATTAACGCGGGATAAAGTATTCATACGAAGAGTAGACAACTTCTCCCCTTTAAAAAGGTTTATTACATGGTGAAAAGGAATATTATCCATAAAAGAAAGGGGTTAATTTATGAATAAAAATATATCATTACTGACCTTATCATTATTCCTATATCTATCCGCTTGTTCCACTGAGACAAACACTGGTAGTACATCTACTACTGAACAACCAAAAGTAAAAACTGCCTCAATACAACAAGAGGAAAATCATAAACCTATTTTCTTTCAAGGAAAGGAAATAAAGAAAATTGAGCTTATATCCGCTAAGGTAAAAAATAAAAAAGCAGTTATAAATCTAGAGTTTGATCAAATTATTAAATCCATGGAACATACAGGAATAGATAAGGATCGAGAAAGAGTTATTCCTCTTTTGCTAGATGATGAGGCCAAAGCAAATATTGATTATCAAATGAATGTAAATTACCAAGATGGTTCCAATGAAACATATTTAATTTGGCTAGAGGATAAAAAAGTTGTAATTGCTCGTCAAGATCATGAAGAACAAAAAAATCTAGAACATTACATAATAAGGGATACAGATGCTCAACAAATATTACGTTTATTTAAGAACAATGTAGAATAACAATAAGCTGCCCATATGGACAGCTTATTGTATTTTTTGCTTAACATATTTTTTCTGAAATGCTGGCGGTACTCAATTTAAAAGTTGATATGCCCCCATTCTAGTGGCAAGATATGTTTTATTAGTTCTTCGTTACACCCATGCGTACTTCTTAACTATTTTATTTCATTTTTAATAAAGTGAAACTTTAATCAGTGGGGGTTTTCTTCACCCCCCACTGATTATCAGCCCTCACCAATCGGACTTTTATGGGCAGCCCGACCCCCACCTAACTTCTTTGCTTTCGCTGAATTTTGAGTTGGGGGTCTTACTGCCCATTAAAGCGGGATAAATTGAAATTTAATGACTTAACATTATGCTTATCTTGGGAGCAAGGTATTTTATCGGTGAGTGTATACAAACCATGTAATGCTTGCTGTTAATAATGCTGACGAAATCAAAGCTGTAAGAATACTATATGTTCGCCACATAAGTATTGTTGACCAATCGAAAGCACAGCACAGTATACCCAGGGCAATCGTAGCGGTCAGGAAAATAACTGTTACGGTTATTCTCTTTTTTGTCATTGGCTGCCGCTCATTCGTTCTCCTTCTGCGTAATCCTAAGAGAAATAGCAAAACGGCCAATAGGCAAAGAATAATTGTGATAGACGACAAAATGATATCCAAAAGCTGTGTGCCGCTTATTTCATATGACTGAGTTAGATTGCCTTCTAATATATCTTTAACTTTTAGTACCATGTTTGTATTGGTATTTGCGCCGTTGCTCAGCAAGGAGACGGCTGTTCGTTCATTTGGCAATATGACTACTTCGGTTCTGAAATTTGGATTGCCCCCAGTGTGTTCTATAATCGTTTGTTCGGCGTTTACGGACCAGCCTGCCGCATAATACATACCGTTGACAGCCGAAACAGACATATCACCCCTATGTGATTTTTCGATAACCATGTGAAATATTTCGGGTATGTCCTGCACGATCCCCATCTGTATGCCCATCCAACGCGCCATATCTTTTGTATTAGAAATGATGTAGCCTGCGGGTTTATTCCCAGCATAATCCGGAGCTTTAAATGGAGTTGTCATAAAAAAGGAAGAACGGTAGCCCTGTGCCAACTGTCCAGTGGCTTGAGCAGCTTCTTTATAAACATACGTCTGGTGAAGACCTAACGGCTGAAATACCTGTTCCTTCATAAAGTCTTCATAGCTCTGTCGCGACACAATCTCAATAACCAAACCCAATACGTCATAATTAACGGTTCCATAGTTATACTGTTCACCGGGAGGGAACGCCAATTCAGCATCCACGAGCATTTCCACAGTCTTTTGCAACATATCCGGTGTATTGCCTTGTGGAATATTTTGAAGATGCCTAATATTTGTTAGACCACTGGTATGGTGAAGAAAGTTATTTAGTGTAAGACTTTGCATATCAACAGGTTTCCCTTGATATTTTAATGTAAACCAAGGTAAATATTTTTGGACAGGGTCAGTCATTGAAAGCAGCCCTTGCTCTTCCAATAGCATAATACCCATACCGGTAAAAGCTTTACTGACCGAGGCTAACTCATAGAGTGTATTTTCACTTGCAGACAACCCCTTTTCACGGTCTGCATACCCTGAAGAAAAGTAGAACACTTCATCATCAGCAAGTATTGAGATTGACATTCCCGGCACACCTGATATACGACAGGCATCATCTAGCAACGCTTGTATTGCCGCAGATTGCGAATCTGACAACGCATAACTTTGTGTTGCAAATCCTGAGAATAATATAAATATTGTTAATACAAAAACAATAATCTTTTTCATAAACTCTCCTTTTTGGAAAATTATAAGAGAATAATATAAAGTGAACCTATAATCAGCCCTCACCAATCGGACGTTTACGGGCAGCCCGCCCCCCCACCTAACTTCTTTGCTCCAGCCAAATTTTGAGGTGGGAGTTTTACTGCCCGTTAATGTTGGATAAATAACCTCCTTTTACAACTACAAAACTAAATTTTAATGTATCTTTCTATTCACCTGTATAATATCAAATAATTGCGAATAGTTACACTTGAACGAACAGATGGATGTAATTTGAAACAACTTTAAAGAGCCTTGCTACGTAGAATGTAGTAAGGCTCTTAGCTTTTTAATAATCAAAATTCAATAACTTTATTATCATTATACAACAGCCCCACTAAGCTTATTAACACTTAATGAGGCCATTTGATTCACATTATTAATTATGGAACGTCGGTTTATAGAACGAACGATTATCAAGTGCAAAGACACGCTCTGTGTATTCACCTGGTTTTGTGCGTCCTAATGCACGGTCCATCATGTTCATTTTTGCATCTAAGTTATCGATGTAGTGCAGAATTTCTGCTTCTTTTACTAATGGTGGTTTTGGGCTACCCCATTCTGCTTTTCCGTGGTGAGAAAGGACGATGTGTTGAAGAATTAATACTTCTTCTGCATCGATTTGTAGCTCGTCTGCTGCTTTACCAATTTCGTTCACCATAATAGAAATGTGGCCTAATAAATTTCCTTCTAACGTGTATGTTGTAGAAATTGGGCCAGATAATTCGATTACTTTACCAAGGTCATGTAAAATAACGCCTGCATATAGTAAGTCTTTATCTAACGATGGGTATAAAGCCGCAATAGCTTTCGCTAAATCAAGCATCGATACAACGTGATAAGCTAGTCCAGATACGAACTCGTGATGGTTCTTTGTAGCTGCTGGATATTCTAAAAATTCGTTTTGATGCTTATTTAACAAATGTCTTGTTAGACGCTGAATGTTCGGGTTTCTCATTTCAAATATGTATTGCGTAATTTTTTCAACCATATCTTCTTTTTTCACTGGGGCTTTTTCTACGAAATCCGAGATATCTGTTACTTCATTTTCATTCGCAACACGGATTTGTTTCACACGTAATTGAATACGTCCTTTGTAGTTTAAAATATCACCAGCTACTTTAACGATTGTTTCTGCTACATATTGTTTCTCAACTTCTGGCGATACGTCCCATAGCTTCGCTTCAATATCTCCACTTGGATCTTGTAAGATTACTGTTAAAAATGGTTTCCCATTGCTTGCTAAACCTTTTGTCGCTGTTTTAATTAACAAGAAAACATCGACTTGTTCACCAACTTCATATTCTGCAATTTTCTTTTTCATTCGAATTCCTCCACCATATCAATTACTTTTAGTATAGCATACTACAACTCATTTTCTTTACGCTTATGCGTTAATTTTATAATCTGTTTTTCTGTAAAATACGTTAATAAATGCGCATGGCATGTAAAGAAGATGACTTGTCTATCTTTCGCAATTTCCTTTATTAGTTCAATTGTACGATTCGTCCTTACCGCATCAAAATGCACGAAACTATCATCAATAATGAACGGATAATCATGCTCAAATGTTTTCGCTAATGCAAATCGTAACGATAAATATAACTGCTCTGCTGTCGCTTGACTTAGTTCATGACTGTAAAAACGCATACCGTCGTTACGCTCAACGATGAACGGTTCTGCCTCTGACGGTGAAAAGATTTTACTATATCGTCCGCCTGTTAAATAGACGAAATACTCTTCTGATTTTTGTAAAATACGCGGAAGATGTACTTCATGATAATATTGCTTCGTTTTCGTTAATACTGTCTTTGCGGCCGCATAAGCAGCCCACTTCTTCACTTGTTCACGCACTTGCGCTTTTTTCATTTCCCATTCGTGCAGTAAATCACCGTACGTACTACCTTCTTCTAAATTCGCGATTTCCATACGATGTTTCGCAATACGCTCTGTCAGTTCTTTCTCTTTCATAAGACAATTTTGCGCAGCTGTCATTTCTTGCTTTAATTTTTCATCATAACCGTCAGCCTCATAATGTTCAGCTAATGATAAACTCGTTAAACGCTGTTCTAACAGATCAATTTGCGGTAATAAACGCCCGACTTGCTGCTCAGCATCTTCACGTTTTTCTGCCAGTTTACATGCTTCTAAAAACATCTCTTCATCTGTAGAATGTGCGATATGCCATAAACTATCTCGTTCTACTAACAGTTGTTTCAATTGCTCTTGCATGAACTCATATTCTTCTTGCCATTCCACAAGCTTCTCTTTTAACTGCTTACAAGTTTGGCGCTTTTCTTTCTCATTTTGCATACGGCTTTGCGCCTCGTGCAGCTTACTATATTCCACACTACCGATAACAGTTTCTAGTTTATGTTCAAATTGCGAAATCATTTCATATAATGAAGATTTCCGCTCACTTTGTTTCTCTAACTCGCGATATAATTGCTGCATTTTTTCCATACGCTCAAACGCCGGCAATATGTGTGCATACGTATAAAATTCAGGGAACATATAGCGCACTTTATACACATTTACTTGTTCGCTAATGCGGAACGTTTCTCTCTCCCATTCCTCATACGATGAAACGACTTTATCATAAGCTCGCTCCATTTGCTGTAACTTATACGACTCACGCTCAAATAATTTACGTATCTCTTCATCTTTTTCTAATTGATAACGAACTGACATTGCTTCTTCACTTTGTCTCCCACCAGCACTTTGCTGAAGAGTAAGAAGCTCTTCTTGTAATCCACTTGACGGATCTTTATATAAAACGAGGGCAAGAACAATCCCTACAAAAACAATGACACTAATAAATAAGAGCGGGCGGTTGTCTATAAATAAGCTTGTGAATAAAACGACTGTGTTAATAAGAAGTAACAGAAGACAAACTCTTTGCCACTGTTTTTTCTTTTGCACTGCCGCTCCTGCCTTCTCTTCATACTTGCGCTTCATTCTCTCTGCGCCCATACCGATAAACGCCGCATCTTGGAATGACTTTTCTTTCTCAACTAGCGTATTTCGTTCTTCATCCGCTAACATTTGGTGCTTAACCTGTCTTATGTTTTCTTCTTGTTCTTCTAATTGCTCCTGCGCTACTTTGAAACGATCGTCAAGCTGTACTTTTTGCGTTTCTAGTTCGCGCGCCTTTTGCACCGTTTGCGTAATTAACTCTTTCGTTGCCAAACTCATATCAAACGAAAGAACTGTTTCTTTTTCAAAAGTAGCACCAATTTGTTGCTCTAATTCTGTCAGTTCTTCTTTTATATTCGTAATCGTTCCTGTTATATCACGCATTTCTTGGCGTGCATTTTCGTAAGACATATGCTGCATACGAAGTTCTTCTACATAACTTTCTTTTTGTAAAAATTCTTCATCTATTTGAATCGATTCAATTTCCGTTTGCACAGTCTCTATTTTCTTATGGAGTGAATCCACTTGTAATTGAAGCGGCTCCATCTTCGCCTTAATCGCTTCATAGCGCGCCATCCCGTTTACAGGAAATTGTCCGCCCTCGTTTTCTAACACTTTCTCATGCGCACGCTTTTCAATAACGAGAGGCTCTAGCACTGCTAATATTTCATAATCTTGCTTTCGCTTTTCTGCACTCTCTTTTTCCACGCGAACAAAAGCTAGCTGCTCTTCACTTTCTTTTAACTGCTCCACTTGCTTTTCATACGTGCCAATTTTCCATTGCCACTCTTTCATCTTCTCTTCAAGCTTCTTCATTTCTTGCAGTGATACGTTAATTTCAGGTTTACGCCCACTCGGCTTAAAACGCTGATCCATTTCTTTTTCTAGCTTTTTATCTAGCTGTAATAACGCATCGCTTCCGACTGCGCTTGCTGAAAATAAATAATTTCCGATATCCGCTTCGCCGAGCTGATGAATATTTTGAAGGCCGTGCATATCAAATGAAAAGACAGATTCAAATAAACTTTCATTCATCCCGCTTAATATATCGTGTAAAATTTCCTCGTTGCCCGTTTTCCCGTCTTCAAAATAAACGGTCACCTCACCAGCTGCCGTCTTTGGCAACCGTTCAATTTTCAAACGGCCGTACTTCTCTGTTTGCACAGTCATCGCACCGCCATACTTGCCGCCTTCTTTCGGCTCATAACGGCGCTGTCCTCTCGTTGGAAAACCGAATAAAATACTTTTCATAAATGAGCGAATTGTCGATTTCCCCGCTTCATTTTCACCGTATAACACTGTCAGCATTGACAGATCCATTTCCACATTTTCTAATTTTCCGTACCCATAAATATGGAGTTTTTCAATTCTCATTTCTTATCCCTCTCTTGCTGGAATAATTGCTCTAAAATAATATTTTCTGCTTCCTTTTGAATCTCTTTCTTCTCTTCTTCTGTAAAAGATTCAATACTATTACGCGCTACAGGAGATGTCCAAATACTGCGCAATACGCCGTCCATATTGGTGAAAGCTTCTAACTCTTTCAGCACACTACCGACGAAATGATTTTCCTCTTTCAAACGCTCGATTTCCGCAAAAGAAACCGTCTCATTTTTCCACTTCATCGCATATACGAAGTCTTTTCGCTCTTCGCCAGCTGCTAAAATATGAAAGATCTCTTCCACACGTTTTTCATCACGTAAATAAGGAGAAAGTGGGCCTTGTCCTGTAAATACGACAGTAAGTAGCGTCCCTTCCTCTTCTCTTCGGCACTCATTCATCGCACTCGATGCGCTCGTCATAAGTTCATCAACAGTTTCAAGTCCATCAATATTCACTTCTATCTCATCCCACACAACATCCGCCGTATGGAAAAATGAACAGTGCGTTCCTTGTTTCGTGAGTTCAATCAGGTATGAACCCTTTTCCCCTGTCTCCTTACGATGACGTCCTTGTATATTACCTGGATAAATAATGCACGGCTCTTCTGATAAAATTTCACGTTTATGTATATGACCAAGAGCCCAATAATCAAACTGCTTTTCTTTCAGCTCACGAATTTGAAACGGTGCATAACGATTATGCTCTGCATCTCCTTCCACACTTCCGTGAAGCATGCCAATATGAAAAGGCGCATCACTCATTTTCGTAAACTGCGCTGTCATATTATCCGTTACCGCTTGCTGCAAATAACTAAACCCGTAAATAGAAGCTAACAACTCACCATTTTTATAAAATGATTTCTCTTCTACATAAGGCTCCGTAAACACATGAACATTTTCCGGAAACTCAATTGCTGCCCAGCTTCCCCCTAAATGATCGTGGTTACCGTGAATAATAAAAACAGGGATATCATACTGCGACAGTCTCTTCATTTGCTCGCGCACAAACACTTGCGCTCTCAAACTTCTCGTCTCCGCATCATACAAATCCCCGGCTAGTAATACGAAATCAACGCGCTCTTGAATCGCTTTATCAACAATACGCTCGAACGATTCAAACGTACTCTGCTTCATTCTCTCCCAAACAGACTGCGGTACATTCATCTCCATTCCTTTAAACGGACTATCCAAATGCAAATCAGCCGCATGTATAAACTTCACTTGTTTCACAAATAACGATCCTTTCTATATTTCAAAAGTTTCATTTTATCCGCATGAACACAAACACTACATGCTCAATTGGTGAAAACTAGTAATAAGCAGGAAATAAAAAACTCCCCACTGATTAAAGTTTCACTTTACCCCGTATTAACGGGCAGTAGGCAAAGAAGCCAATCTGAAAGTAAACTGCCCATAAATACCCGATTGGTTCAACTAATAACTAGTGGGGATGAAAAAACTCCCCACTAGTTAAAGTTTCACTTTATTGTAACACGCAATGTCATATATTTCTTTGCATATTCTAGCGATTTATGCCAAAATAGTTATAAGATTCTGATTTTTATTATTGGAGGGAATTTTCATGGGAGTATACGTTCTAACAGTCTTTGAAAAAGATGGTTCTAAAGCATTAGACGAATCATTCGAGGCGGCAACTGAAAAAGAAGCGAAAGCAAAAGGTGAATCTATTTTACAAGAAAAAGGATTGTATGAAAAAACACATCGCTGCACATCTTCTGCAGGTAAGCTCGTTTTATTCCAGCGCTAAAAAAAGAAGCGTCATCCGCTTCTTTTTCACTCTACTATATCTTCGTCACACCACGTAAACACCACATCTAGAATGCGATTACCGATACGTACGCGCTTATTCCATTTTCCTGTTTGGATCTGATGTTGCAATTCTGCTTTCATCTTTTCCGTCCAGTCGTGAATCGTTTCACTACCGTTGTACGGATATACGCTCGGAAACTCTTCCTGCAGTAGATGCAAGCTCTCTGCATCAAAATGAAAATGGAAGAAGTAGTTTGCTGTAAGCGATGGTTCTTGCAATCGTAAAAAATGATCATCAACTTGCTTTCTATTCCTATAGAAAGTAAAGATATTCACTTTACCGCTCGTAATTTGGTCAATTTGAATTTCGTGCTTCTCTATAATCACGTCTTGCCCACCTCGTTATATACTATCCTTAGTATATATGTCTTTTGCAACAAAGTTAACCATTTTCGCGCGAAATTCATTTCCTTCATTATATTACCTGTACCTCCATATGCAATCAGAACAGATAAAGTGAAACTTTAATCATTGGGGAATCTTTTCATCCCAAATGATTATTAGTTGAACCAATCGGGCATTTACGGGCAGTAAGACTCCCACCTAACTGCTTTGCTTCATAGCCCAATTTCAAGGTGGGAGTCTTACTGCCCGTTAATGCGGGGTAAAAACAAAGTTGAAGGGGAGCGATCACATGTATTTCGGAAGCAAAGGTTGGTATGTAAAAGAACTTAAAAAATTAGGTATTCGTACTTATGAAGGTAAAAAACTAGAATCTTATCGTACACATATTTTATCTAGTTTACTTGAGAGAATGAAGAAGGCTTCGGCTTAATAGATGTAGGAAGCAGCTGCGGTTGCTTCCTTTTTATTTTGCACATATCCCCTCCTACATGTAAATGAAACAAGCAATTGAACTACAGGTGTTATAATAAATCCAACTACACTAAGGGGGAACATTACTTTGCACGGAAAACACATTCAATTTCACAAGTTTGGTAACCCAAAAGATGTATTACAAGTAGAATATAAAAATATAGAACCATTAAAAGATAATGAAGTTTTAGTTCGTATGTTAGTTAGACCGATTAATCCATCTGACTTAATTCCAGTAACCGGAGCGTACGCACATAAAATCCCTTTACCTAGCATACCTGGCTATGAAGGTGTTGGCATTGTAGAAGATGTTGGCTCTTTCGTTTCTAGAGACCTTATCGGTAAACGTGTTTTACCGTTACGTGGGGAAGGTACTTGGCAAGAGTATGTGAAGACGTCAGCTGATTTTGTAGTCCCTATCCCTGATTCTATCGATGATTTTACAGCGGCACAAATGTATATTAATCCCCTTACAGCTTGGGTTACATGTACAGAAACACTAAATTTAAAACAGGATGACGTTTTATTAGTGAACGCTTGTGGATCCGCTATTGGTCATCTTTTCGCGCAGTTATCACAAATTTTAAACTTCCGATTAATTGCTGTTACAAGAAATAATAAGCATACAGAAGAATTACTACGCCTTGGTGCTGAGTATGTAATTGATACCTCCACTGCCCCGCTTTATGAAAAAGTTATGGAATTAACAAACGGGCTCGGTGCAGATGCTGCGATTGACTCTATCGGAGGACCAGATGGAAATGAATTAGCTTTTTCCTTACGTCCAAACGGGCACTTTTTAACAATTGGTCTTCTATCAGGAATACAAGTGAACTGGGCAGAGATTGTCACGAAAGCAAAAGTGCACGCGAACATATTTCATTTACGACATTGGAATAAAGAAGTATCACCATATAAATGGCAAGAAACGTTTCGTCACTTAATTCGCTTAGTGGAAAACAAACAATTATATTTTATGAAAGTCCATTCTACGTATGACTTAGCAGATGTGAAAGCGGCAGTTGATGTTGTGCAGTCTGCTGAGAAAACGAAAGGGAAAGTGTTTTTGACGAGCTATTAAATGCAATTGAAGGATCTATTTTGATTGATTTTTTCAAAATAGATTTTTTTATGTCTTATAAACCCTATTTTAGTATCCCATTTCAACTACCTAAAAAATAACATTGTCAACCGAACTTAAATTGGTTATCATAAAAACGAATATAACAGGAGATGAGCAGATGAATATGAACGAAAAGAAATCTTTTTCAAAAGTTTCTCGGCGGAAATTAGTCGATGAAGTGTTGGAACGTCTACAAGAGAAAATCTTTTCTGGCGAGTATGAAGTTGGTGATCGCCTCCCTACAGAGCCGCAGTTAATGGAAGAGTTAGGGGTAGGACGTTCAACACTGCGAGAAAGCATAAAGATATTAGTACATGCTGGCATATTAGAAGTTCGACAAGGACAAGGTACTCGTATTGTCTCACTCAATACAACGCAAGATTCATTTGAAAAACGACTGCAAGCAGCTAATATAAATCATGTGTATGAAGCACGAAATATGTTAGATAAAGAAGTGGCGATGTTAGCGGCACAGCGCCGAAGCGACGAGGATCTTTTATACTTAAAAGGACATTTGAATAAAAGAAAACATGCCCTTCAAGAAGGAAATTATGTAGCATACATAGATGCAGACATTCAGTTTCATCTAGCCATTGCAAAGGCGAGCAAAAACGAAGTTCTACTTGATTTGTATCAATCTTTCGTACCTGCCCTTCGCCACATTTTAAGCCAATTCATATTAAATACAGTGGACTATGAAGATAACTCTGACATTCATGAAAAGTTATTCCAAGCTATTTTTAAACAAAATGCCGAAGAGGCACGAACATACGCCGTTCAAAATTTGGAGCTGAAATAAGCTCCTTATCTATTACACACAAACATCAGATGATATACCGAATAACATCTGATGTTTAAGAGAGGAGAAAATGAAATTGAAACATCAAGAACGAACTTATTTATATATACTAGCACTATTTTTTGTTTCTATTAATTTACGTATCGGAATTACATCTGTTTCACCTGTATTAGAAACAATCCGACAAGACTTAAATATAAGCAATTTTTCCGTTAGCTTTTTAACAGCTATTCCTGTTTTTTGTATGGGGACATTCGCCTTACTGACTGGGAAGGTAATTAAAAAATACGGGGCCGAAAAATCAATTATGGCTTGTCTTATTTTAATTGGCTTGGCAACATGTATGAGAGCTTTTACCTTTTCTATTTCCACATTATTCACAAGCTCTTTATTTATCGGTATTGGAATTGCACTTGCAGGCCCGTTACTATCAGGGTTTATTAAAGAAAAATTCCCTACGAAAATCGGCTTAATGATTGGCATATATTCAGTAGGTATGGGAACTGGTGCTTCTTTAAGTGCAGGGTTAACGATTCCTTTACAACATGTATTAAAAGACGATTGGAATATGGCACTCGCTTTTTGGGGTGTACTTACTATTATCGCTATTATGTTTTGGTATCCCGTTATGAAACGAAAAAAGAATACGAGTACACAAAATAAAAAGAATAATAGCTTACCTTTAAGAAATAAAAAAGCATGGTTGTTCACAATCTTTTTCGGGATACAATCAGGAATCTTTTATTCCATTACGACTTGGCTTGCGCCGGCAAATCAAAGTATGGGTGTGAGTAGCGAACAAGCGGGGACTCTTATAACTGTTTTTACAGTGATTCAAATGATATGCAGCTTTTTAATTCCAACATTAGCGGATATTTATAAAAACAGAGCACTTTGGTTATTAGGGAGTATATGCTTTGTACTCGTAGGTTTATCGCTTATGATTTACCCATTAACCACACCATGGGTCCCTTCTATTTTACTAGGTATCGGGCTTGGCGGCGTATTTCCACTCGCTCTTATGCTACCGCTATATGAAACAAAAACTTCAGAAGATGCGAGTGCATGGACTGCTATGATGCAATCAGGAGGATATATTATGGGCGGATTCATTCCTGTCCTAGCAGGAATCGCTCGTGACTATTTTAATAGTTATACGCAAGTTTTTATTATAATGGCACTTTTAAGCTTCATTTTATTCCTATTAACTTTAGTCATGAATAAAAGGAAAAGAAATGCAGAAGATCTTGTCTCCGCTTAAATTTAAAATGTTAATATATGGTATAATTTAATTAAAAAGCGAAAGGAGCTTCTAACATGTGGCTAATTTCGGCAATTTGGCCTGTTATACTAGTCGGGGGAATTGTAGTATTTGTAATAAAAAGATTGGAACATAAATATAAGCACGGCAAATTGGGTAAGAAAAAATCAAATGAGGCTCAAATTTTATTAGACAGTTTAATACCTATAGGAATGCTCGTTGGCTGTATAATCGGTTTGATTTTCGGCATGTTTTTCCCGGACTTCTCACTGCTTTCCATTAGTTTAGGGTCTGGAATAGGCTATTTATTTGGTTATTTCGCCTATGAAATTTATAGCAAGACAGGAAATAATTTTTCATAATCCAAAAGAAATAAGTGAGGACAGTACATAGTAGTCATATACAATATGTACTGTCCTTTATTTTTGCATCAACGTTATCACCTTACCTTCCACATCCTATACACCTTTTTTATTGATTTTCCTCTCCTCCCTCTTTTGTATATCCGCTTTTTTATTTTCATTGGATCTATACCCATAGTAAAGTAGAGCACATGTAATAACTGAACCTACAATATATCCTAAAAAACATCCTAACCAAAACATAATGTAACCCCCTCTATTCATTATAAATTTTATGTAATACAACTCTTTACATGCTCAATCGTTTATTTCTATAAACTATACACCCTCTAAAGTTATTCATACCATTATTTCTCTCCTTACCTCAAATAACAATTTTATTATTTATCATAAAGTTAACACTCTCGTTAAACATATATAAAGATTGTTGTATTTCTTACTTTTCTCCTTGAAAACAATATATACTACATTTGAAATAAGCAGGTACGTCTGCTTATTATCTAAATTCCCGTGCAATACCCCCTCACGAAATGCTAGGAGCAATCCTAGCATTTTTTACAATAACGTTTTACTTATTTTAAACATATGTACAGTATAGTTTTTTTTCAGCTTATCCCTTAAGCTGTTATATCATTTTAGCGAGCCAGTACATTCGCCATCAACTCTTATTCATTTTAACTGTAGTCATGAAACAAAAAAATCCCCTCAAAGCATGAACTTCAAGGGGGAGCCTGTTTTTTATTTACTTATATACGTACAGCTGTACCACTTACAGCAACCATTAACATTCCATCACGAACAACTTCGTAATCTACGTCAATACCAACGATAGCGTTCGCACCTTTTTGTTTTGCAAGTTCTTTCATTTCATCCATTGCGATATCACGAGCTTCTTTTAGCTTGCTTTCGTAAGAACCAGCACGACCACCGACAACATCACGAACGGAAGCGAATAAGTCGCGGACAATATTTGCACCCATAATAGCTTCACCATTTACAATATCGATATACTCAATAATTTCTTTACCTTGAATTCCAGACGTTGTTGTTACAATCATGACTGACACTCTCCTAATATGTTGTAGTTTTTTAATGCGCTTTCTTATGTCTTTATTATGACACAGAAAAAGTATCTAATCTATTGAATTACCTTACAGGAGTGTGACAATTTTGTAAGAATGAAACGGCTATTATTTAATAAACCGCTTTTACGTTAGGATACATAAACGATTTTCTATTTTCTTTCCAATCCTTTTCCACTTCTTTAAAGGTTGGTCGCCCTAATTCTTCATTGTTTTCCTGTTTACTAAACCATTTCTTCACATACTGCTCTCCATTTTTATTTTGAACCGTACAAAGGAAACTATTACTACTATCCTTTAATATTTTTACAATCACGAAAAGACACCCCTTCTCTCTTAAACTTGATCTTTTACTATAAGCCCTTCCTCTCTTATAGTCATACGACTCCTCGGCCGTGCCAAAGTTGTAAGATCAAAAACGATATTCATTATGTTTAAATATGTGACGTACATATTATTTAAAGAAATCAGAGTTATACGCATTATGCTTATCAAATATTTTATAGATTTCTAACTTATCATCTAATTTTGCATCTACTAAAATTAATATATTTCCATCGTAAATGTATTCTTCATATTTCTTAGCATGTTCTTCGGGAATTCCTAATCCGATAAATGCTCCTATTAAACTTCCAGCTCCTCCGCCAATACCGGCTCCTCCAATAGCTGCTGCGATAGGTCCCGCTGCTACGATTGGACCCATTCCAGAAACGGCAAGTATACCAAGACCTGTTAATAAACCACCGAGTCCGCCTGCTACTTCTCCTGCCACAAGCCCTGTCGCTGAAAAGATATCCGCTTTATGTGCAGTTTCATGATTCACTTTTTCACCCGATTTTTCTTCCAGATGTTCAATTTCCTTTTGATCCTTCGCAATAGCTGAAATATTATCCGCCGAGTATCCTTTATCATTTAATTCATTAATAACGAACGCCGCATCATCAATTGTTCTAAAAACACCTACTATTTTTCTATCTACATCCATAACTATTAACCTCCTAAAGTTTTATATAATGTATCTTTATCTTTCTTCATTTCTGTATACACTAATCTTCTTATTAACATAACCATTTACGAAAAAAGCGAATAATAAAAGGATCACAAGCGAACTACTTAACAAGTAAATTAAATCAAATGTAATATTAATCATCATTTCATTCATGTATACCAGACTCCTTTTTATTTAAAGTAAAAGTATATTTTTATAGACTAGAACTCTTATAATTCATCTTCAGTCAATCTCTTTCTAGTATATGTATACCCTTCATAACCCTTTCTAAACCTAAAATACTATAATTATATTTTTTCTTATTTATATGTTTAACATTTTTTAAAACGGGTATGTTTATATTGTTATGCTTATTATATGGAAAGGAATATTTCGATGAATGCAATCCAATCTACTACTATTCTTTATAATGAAACACCTACAATAACGCAGATTCATCATTTTTATGCTTTAATGACAACATTTCAAACGAATTTATTTATAAGTAAACACGGAACACTTACTTCTATTAAAAGCTTAAGCACATTAATATCCTTTTTCCTTACTGTAAAAAAGAGAGAGCTTGTATTATTTATCTTTGAAGGAATAGATGCAAAAAAAGCTTTAAGAACACTCTTTCCTTCTTAAAAGTTTTATTATCCCCCTATTCCCTCGATCGTTACTTTTCATATATGTTTTTATATTTCAAAATGATTTCCTCTATTAAAAAAGAACCCCCTAATACAATAGGGGGATTTCTAGTTTGGCCTTATGAAAACTGATATAATATATATTACGTTTTTCATTCTTTACAATTGAAAACTTTGAATAACCTTGAAGGTAGGAATTTTTAATGAAATCGAAAGCAAAATTTAGTATTCGCTTCAAAATTATGGCTGGTTATTTAGTTATCATTTTGTTCTTGCTTATTTCTTTCATTATGTTAAACAATGGGATTTCCAGTTTACAAAAATCTCGTAATTTTATTATTGATCACGATTTTAAAGTTCTTAATTTAACGAATCAAGTGGAGAAAGATTTACTAACAATTGAAAATAAAGCGAAAGGATTTATCACTTCTAATGATGCAAATTACGCTCAATCTCTTAACGCTGCGGAAAAGGATCACGAAAAACATTATCAAGATCTTTTAGCTCTATTAGAGGATAACCCTTCTCAGCAAGAAAAATTAAAACAGATTAATGAAAACATTACTAGTTGGATTAATAAAGAGATTCACCCATTCATTACGAATCACAATAGTAATAACGTACAAGCAATTGACACGACTCAAATTCAATCACTACAATCGCAGCTAACTAACTTCCGTAGTGTAGAGGAACAACTAACGAAAAAAAGAGCTGCACAATTAGATACTCAAAATAATAAATTAGAGATTTGGTTATACGGTTTATTGTTCTTACTTTCTTGTATTTCTATTATCATTTCACTCTATATTTCGAATTCCATTACAAAAACGATTAAAAACGTAATTCAAGCTATTAAATCCATTTCTTCTAAAGAAAAAATTACGGAAAGAATTCATGTAAACACACGGGATGAAATAAAAGATCTTGCTCATACAACGAACCACCTACTAGACGAAATATCTAAAAGAGAGTGGTTACAAACCGAGCTTGCAGAATTAATTTTAATGTATCAAGGTGTACCTTCTATTGAGATATTAGGTAAAAAAATTCTTAGTGGAGTTATACAAAAAACGCAAACCTCTTGCGGTGCATTCTATGTACGTGAAGAAATTGAAGAAACTGTCTACTATGTAAAGAAAGCTTCTTTCGCCGATCAAGGTGCTGATATTGGAAAACAATCCATTAAAATGGGTGAAGGTTTAATTGGACAATGTGCTTTAGAAAAACAAAGCTTTATTCTTCGAGAAATACCAGAAGAATTTCGTTATGTCACTAGCGGCTTATTAGAAATACGCCCTAAAAACCTACTAGTCGTCCCTATCTTATTTGAGGATGAAGTAATCGCAGTAATGGAATTAGTAAGTGTAACTGAGATTTCAGACTTACATCAAGATTTAATTCAACAAACTGTTGATAACCTAGGTTTAACAATCCATAGTATTATGGGACGTATGCGAATTCAAACTCTTTTACATGAATCACAAGCAATGACAGAAGAGTTGCAAGTTCAATCAGAAGAATTGCAAACGCAAGCTGAAGAACTACAAATGCAAGCCGAAGAATTACGAACAACGAATGAACAACTAGAGTCTAGAACGGAAGAGGCAGAGCAAAAGACAGCTGACTTACAAATTACTAAATCAGAATTAGAAGAAAAAGCAAGTGAGTTATTACGTAGCTCAAAATACAAATCAGAATTTCTAGCAAATATGTCTCATGAATTACGCACACCGTTAAATAGTATTTTACTATTATCTGAAATGTTAAAAGAAAATCATGATAATCATTTATCCGACGATGAAATTGAATTAGCAACTGTTATTCATTCATCAGGAAAAGATTTACTTACTTTAATTAATGACATACTTGATTTATCTAAAGTAGAAGCTGGAAAACTAGATGTTATTTTCGAAGCAACAAACATAAGTGACATGGCAGCAAGTATGCATCAAAACTTTTTACATATAGCTGCACAAAAAAATGTCGAATTTACGATTGAAGACAGTGATACGATTCCTGATCTATTTTATACAGATGCAAAACGGATTGAACAAATTATTAAAAACTTATTATCCAATGCATTTAAATTCACGGAAAAAGGATCCGTCTCTTTACATTTCAATTCAATAGAAGCAACTAATTTAAGTCATGAAATGCAGTCTATAAGTAATGATTGGATTACAATTTCAGTAAAAGATACTGGTATTGGTATCGCTAAAGAACAGCAGCAACTCATTTTCGAAGCCTTTCAACAGGCAGATGGAGCAACAATTCGGAAATATGGTGGTACAGGCTTAGGGTTATCTATTTGTAAAGAGTTTGCTAGATTGTTAGGTGGTTGGATTACGTTAGAGAGTAATGTAGGAGAAGGCAGTACTTTCACTGTATATATTCCTAACCTTCCAAATGGATTAACTGATATACAAGTATCCAATTTAGAGGTTGCAGCAACGATAGAAGATGTTACCCCTGCTGAAGTTGTGGAGGAAACTATCGTGACTCCTGAAACAAATAATGTCTTCCAAGAGAAAACCATTTTAATTGTCGATGATGATCACCGAAATATATTTGCATTACAAAATGCATTAAAAAAACAGCATGCCAACATTATTACTGCACAAAATGGCATAGAGTGTTTAGACATACTAAAAAACAATACAAATATTGACCTTATTTTAATGGATATTATGATGCCGAATATGGACGGTTATGAAACGATGGAACATATCCGAATGAACTTAAGGTTACATGAAATACCTATTATCGCATTAACTGCGAAAGCAATGCCAAATGATAAAGAGAAATGTTTATCTGCTGGCGCTTCAGATTATATAAGTAAACCATTAAATTTACATCAACTCTATTCGGTAATGAGTGTATGGTTAATAAAATAAGTGAGGTTTAATTTAAGTGGAAAATAAGTATTATAATTTTGATCCATCCGTCGATATGGATAAGCGCACGAACTTAGAAATTGAATTACTATTAGAAGCGGTATTTAAACTATCTGGCTTCGATTTCCGCCAATATGCTCGTACATCTATTTATAGAAGAATTTGTAATCGAATGCAGATCTCTAATATACCAACCATTTCAAAGTTAATTGAAAAAGTAATTCATGAGGAAGGGTTTTTAGAACAGTTATTAAATGATTTCTCCATTAATGTAACTGAAATGTTCCGTAACCCTAACTTTTTTAAAGCGCTAAGAGAGCATGTCATTCCTGAATTAAAAAAGTATCCTGAAATTAGAATTTGGCATGCTGGATGCGCAACTGGTGAAGAAGTATTATCCATGTCCATCTTACTTCACGAAGAAGGATTAAGTGAAAAAGCTGTTATTTACGCAACAGATATGAATACAAATGTGTTAGAAAAAGCAAAACAAGGCATCCTTCCGTTAAATAAAATGCAAACTTATACGAAAAACTATTTACAAGCTGGCGGTACACAAGCATTTTCTAACTACTATTCAACAGATAATCGTTTTGCTTATTTTAATCCATCTCTTTTACAAAACATTATCTTTGCGCAACATAATTTAGTAACTGATCAATCTTTTAACGAATTTCATATTATACTTTGCCGTAACGTTTTAATTTATTTTACAGGTAAACTTCAAAACCAAGTACAGCAACTATTTTATGAAAGTTTAGGCCACAATGGATTCCTATGTTTAGGAAATAAAGAAACTCTTCGTTTTTCAAATATAATGCCGCATTATATCCAGTTTAATCCGAACGAACAAATCTATCAAAAAATACAATAAAAGCGTATGAAATCCTCTGTTTGGATTTCATACGCTTTTTATTTCGCATTCGTTTGTATCATAATGAGGCACATATCATCTGATTGTGTTTTCTTCTGTTCTTCCTTATAAAACCCTTCTATCTCTTCTTCTAAATCTCCCCATTTTCTTTCTGTAAAAGCACGTAATTTCTCTTCAGACTCAAATTCATCATTTGCAATTGCTTCAAGCACACCATCTGTAAATAATAATATTTGAGCGTTCTCCTCAAAAGGTATAACTGTCTTTTCAACTTTTATTTCATCAAAAAATCCTACCGCACAACCCCCGCGATTTAGTTCCACTACATTCGCTTCATCGACTAAAACGTATCCAGAAGGATGTCCTGCATTTACATATTCAATTGTTCTCTTTTCTGTATCAACTACTAAGTATATCGCTGTAAAATAATATGGAATATTATCATTCTCATTATGTAAAAGAGTCATATATTTATTTAAGTCTTTAATGACAAGTTCTGGATCGATTAAAGATTTAATCGTTTCACGTAATACAGACGAAATAAACATACAAACTAATGAAGCAGATATACCATGTCCCATCACATCTAATAATATAATACCGTAGCGGTTTTTATCGATTTTATACCAATAATACATATCTCCAGCTAGTTTGAATGAAGGTAAATAGCTTGCTTCAATTTTTATATGATCTTCTCTTAATGGGCTACTTAATAAGTTTCTTTGTACTTGTGTAGCTAAATCCAATTCATTACGAAGGTTTTCTTCTTGTTCTTTATGCCAATTTAATTCCGATTTCAAGCGTAATGCTACACGCATACGCGCTAACAATTCAACTTTATTTATCGGTTTCGTAATATAATCCATTGCGCCTATATCAAGCGCTTCAGCTAATTTATTCGCATCTTCTAAAGCTGTTACAAAAATAATAGGAATATCTTTAAACTTCTCCTCTTTTTGTAATCGCCTACAAACTTCAAGTCCGTCAATTTCAGGCATCATAATATCTAATAGTATTAAATCAATTTCATTATACCTGGAAGAATCTTTTCCAAATTGAATGTATTCGAAAAGCTCTTGTGCAGAATTAAGCGATACAAGATCCTGATATCCGGCTTGTTTTAAAATTTTTTCAATTACAAAGATGTTAACCGGATTATCATCGACAATTAAAATGGACACAAGTTATTTCCCCTTTTCTTATATAAAATGTAAATCTATGATCATTTTCTATTTTTCTAGTATTACATACTCAGTTACAAAATGAAAATTTCCTACTCAAACATATTTTTTATACAGCAAAAGAACAAACCCCCTAGAAATGAGAGTTTGTTCTTTCACTCTATAAATTAATTTAACACCATTGCTTTATCACTTAAAAGACGATCTAACTCTTCCATATGATTTGTTTCATCTGCAATCATATCTTCTAACTTTACAACTAACTCTGTCATATTTAATTTCGCGGCCTGTTCTTTTCTCGTTTCATAACGCTTAATTGTTTCATATTCTGACTTCCTAGCTTCTTCTAACATTTCTCTAACATCTTCTACTTGTTTCACTGGTAAAGGGATCGTAGTAGGTGTACCACCTAACGTCTTAATTTTCTCCGCTAAATATAGGGCATGTCCTTGTTCATCACTAATTTCAGATTCAAAGAAAGGTTTTAACACTTGTCTATATATACCAGAAACTGTAGCAGCATTATGGTTATACATAATAATTGCCGAGTATTCTCCTGCTAAATCTTTATTCAATCCTTCGATTAGTTCTTTCACATCGTGTGACATTTTTATATCTCCTCCTATACTTAATAACTACCCCTTTTCTCATGTTTTAAACATAATTCTTTAAAATTTTTATGTATCTAAAAACGCTGCTTGCTTCAATTTACTTATCGCTTGTCTTTTAATACGAGAAACGTGCATTTGTGAAATACCTAACCGTTCCCCTGTATCCTTTTGATTTAAATTCTCTCCAAATATATAATGAATGACACTCTTTTCCGTCTCATTTAATACGTTAAAAATATCCTTTAAAACGAGACGTCTTTCTGTCTCTTCATATCCTTGCTCTACTTCACCTACAGATTCAATTCTCGCTACCGAACTGCCATCAGATGAATTTTCAACTACATCGTCTAAGGAAGATACTCGATAATTATTTTTCGCATCCATAATTTCTAGCACTTCCTCTTCGGATAGTTCTAAATGATCCGCAATCTCTATAATCTTCGGTGAACGTTGCAGTTGATCTGTTAGCTCCTCTATCGCAAGTTTAATCTTCCCGCCTAAATCTTTAATTCGCCTTGGAACATGAATACCCCAAGTTTTATCACGTAAATACTTCTTTATTTCGCCTACTATCGTAGGTATTGCAAACGGCTCAAAAGCATTCCCTATCGAGTAATCATACCTTCTTATTGCGCCTAAGAGCCCTAACATTCCTACTTGTATAATATCCTCATGCATCGGCCCACCTTTTGAATAGCGATATGCAATGGAATGTACGAGATTTTTATAGTGATGAACTAATCTTTCCTGTGCTTCATCACATTGGTTTTGTTGGAAGTCTGCAATTAGTTTAATAACGTCTTCTTTAGCAAGATTTGTAGGTTGAGATTGGATTTCCATCATTCTCCACCTGCTCTCTTTGTATATATTTTGTCATTAAAACTGTCATGCCCTCATCATGCATAATTTGTATATCATCCATTAACGTATTGATTAAATATAAACCTAAACCATTTTCCGGCAAATGTTCTACTGGTTTACTAATATCATACGGACCAACTTTCTCTTTTAAGGTGCTAAAATCAAAGCTAATCCCATTATCAGCAACCATAATTTCTAATCGATCTTCATATAGCCCAAAGACAATTGCAATTTCTCCAACGTCTTCTTTGTATGCATGTTGTACAATATTTGTACATGCTTCACTAATAGCAATTTTCATATCTTCTATATCGTCATAAGCAAAGCCCATTCGATTCGCAACACCAGCCATTGTTAAACGAATAATAGCCACATATTCTGCCTTTGCAGGAATTTTCATTTCTATCTTTTCAAATCTCTCCATCATCCCTAGTCACCTTCTTTCTACTTTTTCAAAATCGGAATTCAAATTTAATATTTCTGTTAGTCCTGTAATATCGAATAATCTTTTTAGTCTTTTAGATACACCAATAAACTCTAGCTTTCCATCATTTTTCTTAATTGCTTTTAATAGAGCTATAAACACACCTAAACCTGTACTATCCATATACTCTACCTCAGTAAAATCTACTACAATATGAACCTCTTTTTCGCTTGCAATAGGCATAATCTTATTTTTCAAATCTGATGCCGTATATGCGTCAATTTCACCATTAAGTTGTACTGTATAACCTACATCATTTTGCAAAATATTTATTGCCAAATTCATCATTTCCGCCCCCTTATCTCAAACTCTTACTATTTAATTACCCATAAAAATTAATTTTAAACATATTTTTTTATTTTCATTATAAATAAATTTTCTACACCTTTCTCGGCTTAACACTTAAATCGTACTAATAAATGTTTAAAACTTATAATTTTGTGTATGTATAATGTATAAACATTATTTTTAGGGGGATCTATCTATGGAAGAGCACAACTTTAAAAAGGGAGATTTTGTTCAATTTTCTTATCGACACGATCATGCTACAAAATTAATTGGTTCCATTATTAACATACTAACGAATACAATTGTAGTGGATATCGGTAATAGCGAAGACTTATCTCATATAGAACCAAGGCAGGTCGTAAAAATAAATAATTGTGAAAAAGTAACGATGGTTTAATACATAATAGAAAGTGTAATTTTAATGAGTGGGGGTTCTTCATCCTCCACTCTTTCCTATGCAGATTACATAAAAAAAGCATCCAAATTAGTTTAATTGGATGCTTTTTTTATGTATTTTTACGAGCTTATTAACCTTATAGTCGCATATAACAAACTTAAGATTACTATTCATTATCATACTTACGCTTTCCGCAGCATTCTAGAAAAGAATGTAACGATTAAAATAAAGACGATTGCACCTAATAAAGCTGGAAGAATAAAGATGCCTCCCCATTCAGGACCCCAATGACCAAATAACGCACTACCTACCCAAGATCCGATTAATCCGGCAATCACGTTACCAACTATACCTAACGGAAAGTCTTTTCCTGTAATCATTCCAGCTAACGCACCAATAAGTCCACCTACAATACACGTAATAATAAGTCCCACAATTAAACCTCCTATATTCGTTTTATATTGGATTCATCAAGCTTTGGTATGTAACCAAAGCTTGATGAACATATATTATTCTTTATTATCCAATTCATCACTTATCTTTTGTTTCACTTTTCCGACTTTTTCTTTTATCGTTCCCTTCGTTTTTTCCCACTTCCCTTCATTTTTCAACTCTCTATCTTCTGTAACTTCACCAATTCCTTCTTTTACTTGTCCTTTTTTCTTTTCAACTTTACCTTTAACTTGTTCTTTTAGTCCGTTCTCACTCATATTTACAATCTCCTTTTCGTAATAGATTTATAGATTTACAGGATACAAATTTAAATAGAATACATGCATCTTCTTTCTTGTAACCATTCACCGACTCTTTCTAAATCCTTAACGAATAACAAGATTTTTCCTTCATCCAGCTTTTCTTCGTAGAAGTTCGCTTCTTCCTCATTAAGCCCTAACTCTTGCATCTTATTTCTTAACTGATCTCCCGTGTTTTGAAAGACGTTAATAATGCTTGTCCCAAGTCCTTCCTCTTTTATCCCAATTGTATTCACGTCTGCATTGTCTGCAATTCTATCTGTCCTCTCTTTCTCATGTGTTAATACGTAAATATCTTTTTGGTCTATCCCTTTCTTCACTAGATCATTCGCCGCATTCATGACCTCTTTCTCCGTAATAAATTCATATACAAAAGGTTTACTATACTTCGTTTCCATCTTTAACTTCCTCCTTTAAAATGAATTATTTGTTATATTATATGTAGTACACCCATTTTCGAAATGTTAAACATAAAATATGAAAAAAGTTATATGAATTTTTTCTATCCTAAAACTAGTAGAATAAATCTACTTACAATAACTACCTTAAATAACAGAAAATTTTTATAACTAATCATAAGGAGGGATAATATGAAAAAAATCATATCTATATGCGCTCTAACCGCTCTATTTTTCACTTTAATAGGCTGTGCAAGTACCTCAGCTACAGACAACGCTCCACAAGCTAAGCAAGAACATACACAAAATACCTTTCAATTAAACTCCGCAAATATTACAGATATCGAAATACTTCGGACAACCGATAACACTACTTCTAAATCTCAAACAGACAACGAAGAAATGATATACTCTATCGTTTCAGCAGTTCAAAGCGGAACTCCTAAAGCAATTACACTAGATCGAAAAAGCCAGAGTCTGCGCATTCTACTATAACCGTTACATATAAAGATGACGCAAAAGAAGAGTTTTTTGTGTGGGTTGATAATAAAGAGCAAATTACGATTGCTAAAGATAAGAAGAAAGATAAGGTTGAAGGTGTAGTAGTGAACATTAGAGATGCGAAAATGATGAAGGATTTCTTTTAAAATTCTAATATAATTGATGTTAAAAAGAGTAGGATTACATCCTACTCTTTTTTAATCTTGTCCAATAAATAAACTTTTATAAAATCTATTTAAGATCTAATTTTGCTAAATCATGTTGTAAAACATTATTTCCTTCTTGTGGGTTAAATACTATTGCACTAAGACCAAAAACATTCGTAACAACATCTCTATCTTTCGAACGAATGATTCTTACTTCATAAGCAAAAACTCCTGGAGGAAGAGCTGCTGAACGAAAAGTAACATATCGATTAGGTGCCAATGTTTGTGTTGAAGGGCCTACTAATGGTAACAATACCGGAGAACCCGATGACCAATCAAACATTTCAACAGTTACTGTATGAGTATCATCTGGATCAACATTCATAGCTTCCACAGTAAGAAACAACGTAGCGGAATGTCTACGTAATACACCCGTTGACAAAGTTTCATTGTGATGTTTATGACATTTTCCAGGAGGATGACCATAGCCATAACTCATATCAATTCCCCCCTTTCATTTACAATTAAGGACAAGTATTCCTTATAATATATAATGCTAGTATTATTTTAATGAAAGGTATAAAAGCGGATTTCTATCTGTATTTTTGGATATTTTATTTTTTATTTATTCCTTCTTAAAGAATAATATAGATTCTCCTATTTTGCCCTTGAACTCTTTCTAAGAATAAAGTGAAACTTTAATCAGTGGGGGTTTTCTTCATCCCCCACTGATTATTAGTTGAACCAATCGGACTTTAATGGGCAGCCCGACCCCCACCTAACTTCTTTGCTTTCGCTGAATTTTGAGGTGGGGGGCTTACTGCCCATTAAAGCGGGATAAATAAATCTATTTTGGAAAGGACCTGCTCCATTCATTTGTAAAAGCATAAAGTAAATTGAATCCGTTAAAACACATGAGTGAACTCTTGGTTTTCCTCTCCTATTAAAAGGAGGAACTATTATGGGCTTTGGTGGTAGTTGTGGCGGCTGTGGCTTCGCCGGAGGATTTGCTTTATTAGTTGTATTGTTTATTTTATTAATCATCGTTGGAGCTGCTTGCTTCTGCTAAAAAACTATCGAAAAGACACTCATGTGAGTGTCTTTTCTTCATATGTAAAAAAAGCCCACCTATTTCCGTAGGCGGGCCTTATCTTTATTACACAATATCAAAGTATACTCTCTTTTCCCTTGATTTTTTATGTAATTATACATATTCATGAAAATAGAAGAAGTAAAATTGTCATTACAACATATTTCCCACTTTCAACTTATTTATCAGTAGAATGTTTTTCTACAAAATCAAGGATTCTGGCATTAACTTCGTTAGAGAACTCACCATTAATTGCGTGAGATGCATTTTTCCAGTTCACTATATCTATATCTTTAACGTATTTTTTTCCAGTTTCGACTGCTTTTACCGAATTGTGCATTGTACTTTTTTCAGCCATTAAGGCAAGCACTGGAACATTGATATTTTTTAAGTCTTCTTTACTAAATAAATCAGGCGCTGGTGTTTTCAATTTATAGTTACGCATGCCCGACTCGATTAACTTAGCGATTGGCTCATCATCATTTGTTTCTGCTCCTCCAGAAACATAGCTTAACATCTTTTCTCTTAAAAACTTAGGTACAATAGGAACGGAAGCTGGAATAGATGCCAGAATCATCTTTATGGATATTTGTGCAAATACAAAGACTGGGTCCAATAAACTAGCCGTAGCAATATGCTTAGGGTTATATCTGGCCAAATTCATTGCTGTCCAACCTCCAATAGAGACACCCACGATATGCACTTTTTTTAAACCTAATCCTTCAATTACTTCATTTAACCATTCTGCTTGTTGTTTTTGGTTTTCAATCACCTTCGTTTGCACGCTCATTCCAGGTTCACCAAGTAAATCGATTGTGTAAACAGGCCTTTTCTCCCTTAACCCTTCTAAATTCGGTACCCACATTGGAGTAGATGCACCACGTCCAGGGAGTAAGAGTATTGGTTCCTTATGTTTATTTTCCTCTTTAGTAAAGTAATACGTACGAATTGTGCCAAATGTAGTTTCTATATCTTTCATATCGTTAGGTGTTGGAAGAAGTGCCATTGATTCATCGTAGGCAATTTGAAAGTCTTCTTTTCCTTTTTCAGATATAAAGTGACCAACCTTATTATCCTCTCTCTTCATTTGAATCCCTCCTTTCTACAAATATATGGATAAACTTTATTTATATATTCATGGGAATCATCCATTGAAAATTTATCTTCTTTAAGCCAAAACTGTCATTTAGAAAAAAGAAAAAGACACCCTAAGGTGCCTTTCTCTGACTTGAACCATCTTAATTTTAATAATATGTATTGGACTCCCATCCCATAACAAAAACGCTACCTTTTTAAAAGATAGCGTTTTTATATTATCCTTGCTTATTCTTCGCTTTCATTTGCTCTTCATAAACAAACTTTGCGGTCATAAAATCGTTAGGAAAATCTCCCAATGCCTTCTTCATCACATTTAATTCTTCTTGTGATTTGATCTCTACTCCGTTTAAGAAATCAAATGCTTTTGATTGTTCATCCGCAACAAAGTTTTGCGTCATATAGTCATCTTGGAAGTCTTGCTTCGCTTTTTCTTTCACTTTGTTCATTGCATCTGTTTTATTTATACTTTTCACAGGGTTTGCGAATGCGCCTGTAGGCTGTTCTGGTTTCAGCTCTTCTTTCGTTTCCGGCTGTGGAGCTGGGGCTGGTTGTTGCTTAGGTTGTTCTTGTTGAACTGGCTGTTGTACTACTTCTTGCTCTTTTTTCGCTAATTCATCTTTTAACTTCTTAACTTGCGCATCAAGAGATTTTTTTTCAGTTTCTAATACACTCATATCACTTTTTAACTTTTGCATTTCCTCATAATGTTCATCTACTAATTTATTGTATTCTTTCTCAGTGTACATTTTTTCACTAGTTGATGTCGTTTTTCCCTTCGCAATAACTACATTAATAATTACAAGTAACACTATGATTCCTATTAACGCAGCTAAAATCTTCTTTTTGTTCATTATTAATCCTCCAAAATGTAAAATTACCAAAGTCATCATAACAGATGTAGCTACGTTCCTTTGTCATATTTTGTCGAACTAAAATAATAAAAAAGCATCTGAAACAGATGCTTTTTCTCATTCTCACTACATAAACGTAATCGTCACTAAAGAATATCCTTCTTTCGCATTATACGGCTCCGCTTTATAAGAAACACGGTTTGCCCCTTGCGGATAACCGATTTCTCCAATTACTTTTTTCACATCTTGCAACGCACCATCCATTGATTGTTTATAAAGGATTTCAATCTTTGGTGACTTTTCGTTATAACGTTGCTGCATTTTATTTTTGAATTCATTATAGTTGTTTGCAATGTATTCATTTCCTAAATAATTTAACTTTGTATCTTTTAAAATTTGCTGATATGCAGGGTTTTTCGTACTACCTGCCGCAATTTTATTTGTTAATGTACTATAATAATTTGTTGTAGCTTGCGGATAGTCACTTCTGTTCCACTCATGATTTCTTGCGATTTGCTCATCTGATAAGTTGAAATAAGAATATGTTACGCGGCCTTGTTCATCTGGTATTGGATCATCGAATGTTGTATCAAGGTGATACCATTTGTTTTCGATTTTCACTAAATTCCAAGCATGAGGCTGACCGTCCCCAGTTCCTACTACAAAATGATTCTCAATACCTGCTTCTTTTAATAATTGATAGGTTAATAGTGCGTAACCTTGGCAAACTGCAGAACGATTTACGAGTGCTTCATATGCGGTGTAAGCTTTATAAGACGTATCGTAAGAAATATGCTTTACGACATAATCATGAATTGCCTTCACTTTTTCGTGATCATCCATTCCAACTTGCGTAATAGAAGAAACAATTGCCTTTGCTTGCTTCATTACATATTCCGTTTGTTCTTTCGTTTCACGATATGTAATCTTTAACGTAAACGTATAATTTCCAGGTGATCCAGAAATTCCATATGAAACATTCGATCTATTATAATTTGTATACTCATTTTTACTTGCGACTTCTTTATAGGCGTTGAAAAGTGTCTTCATTACTTCTTCCTGATTACCATTTTTCGTTTTATATGGAAGTGTAATATTCGTTTCGTACGCATTAATACGCTTTTGTACTTCATCTTTAAATGCTGCTAATAATGCCGCATCCCCTGTATCTTGCACCGCAACTTCAGGCTTTTTATATTTCAAAGTATTATATAAAAACTGTGCATACTGTTCACGTGTTACCGTTTTAGATGGCTCAAATTTCCCTTCGCCTGTACCAGAAGCAATCCCGTTTGATTGCACCGCACTAATGGCATTTTCACCCCAAAAACCACTTGGAATATCGTTAAACGTATGCTTTTGTTTCGCAGAAAGATGGAAAGCGTTTGTAAGAATTTGTGCCATTTCTGCGCGGCTAACAGAATCTTTCGGTCTAAATCCACCGTTTGCATCACCTTTAAAAACCCCTAATTTCGTTAACGTTAAAACCTCTTCTGGGAACAATGTTGAACCTGAGCGAATATCTCGATACGGATTATTTAAAGTAGATCCATCTTTTAATACGTAACGAGCACCTTCATTACTGAACGTACCACCTTGCTTATTTGGTACTAACACACGATAAATTAAAGCTGCAACTTGTTCTCTCGTCGCAACATCTCCAAAACCAAATATTCCATTTCCATAACCAGAAATAATATTTTTACTCGCTAAATCTTTAATCGCTGGATACGACCAATGCGATGTAGGCACATCAGAAAAAATACCCGCCTCAGCAGCCTTCACATCACTGCCGTTTGTATACAATAAAGCACCACCAATAAGTGATAATGATGTAATTGATTTTAATAGTTTTGTGTACATAATTCCTTCTCCCAATACGTTCTCTATTTTATATTTTGTCGAAAAATCTAAAAATATGACAAAATACATTATACAATTAAAAGGTTTTGAGGGATATATTGAATTTTAAAATATGCAAAAATTCATATTAATATATTTTTCCGTGTTAATATTATGTTGTTTTATTTATGAATATGTATAGGTAGTAACTCGTTATAACTCCCCTCATGGTAATCTCTAATTTTATATTGAAATTCTTTAAAATAATTCTTCTTTATTTCTCAATATAAGGAGTCTTGGATTTCCATTAACACTCCTGTAATATTATTAACAAAGAGTAAGGTAAGAGTTACTCTTTGCCATTTTAGAAGAGGTTCTGTTGGAGACAACAGAACCTTTTTTCATATAGAGGTAGTTTTATTAAATTTTTCACCACTAACTATAAAAAAACATCTTATAATCATAATGTAACAAATTGATGCATTTAGGGTAGATCAACTGCCAGTTACACTAGAACTTATTCTTTTCATTCTTATAGTAATCAGTGCTGTTGGCTATTTAATAAAAGAATACCGACTATCATAATCTAATTTATAAAACATGAATTCCTTCGAATAAAACTCAATATTATGTCCATAATGTTGATAGGCTGTATGCCAACATTCATTTAGTTTTCTCTGTATCTCCTTGTATTGAGCAGTTAGCCATTGCTAGCTGCTCTTTTATATGTAACCTTATTAGACAAGTTTTCATATAATGTAGTCATTCCTTTCTTATAAAGTGAAACTTTAATCAGCCCTCACCAATCGGGCTGCCCGCAAATAGTGGGATAAATTAAACTCGTCACTTGAATTATAAAAAAGTGCTTTACTTTACTGAAAGGTGGTTGCGGAAACAACCGACTTTTTATTTATGGCAAAATGAGATTTCTATTAAGATTTATTACAAAGTATGTTATTACTGGTACAATCTAGTATAATAAATACAGATCAAACATTGAAAGGAAATATGACAATGAAAAGATATTTTAACTTCATTTCACTTTTCTTAACTGTACTCGTAATAATTAATCTTACAAATATACATACAAAGTATCAATTCTTTATAGGTGCATCTATAGCATTATGTTTAACTATTATTTCTACAAATGAAATTATAAAATTCCTTGCTACTAGTAGCTTATTAGTTTACGCATTTGCCGCTTTTACTCTTTTAAGTATTGCTTGCTAACTTTCAATGTCGCTTTTATTAAAATAGCGTTTTTATGTAATTCTAATATTGAAGCACATACGACTTTTTTGTTTATGGGTTCTTACGTAATAGTAAGAACCCTTTTTTATTCCAATCACGATTTGTTCATTTTTTTGATACATTTATGGAACATTCATACGTTACGTGGGATAAATCCTTTTGACAGAATGAATAATGAGCTATATCTTTTTCTCAATGAATTTATGTATTTAGCATGATAAAATAATAGTTGGATGGGAGTCCAATACATATTATTAAAATTAAGATGGTTCAAGTCGCAGGAAGGCACCTTTGGGTGTCTTTTTTGTACATATTAAAATCCTCACCACCTTATGAAAACGGTAAGCCCTTTACAACAAACAATAATTGCAACTACATTATTTTTACATTACATTAAGGTTAGGGAATATTCTTTTACTAATAAAGTGCTAGATAGTAGGTGGAAAAATGGAATTTAACGATTTGGGTATTATCATTAAAGAACTTAGAATGAAAAAAAATATATCACAATCCGAATTATGTCATGGAATATGTTCACAAAGTCAAATTAGCAAGATCGAAAAAGGTATGATTTATCCATCTAGTATATTGTTATATCAGTTATCAGAAAGACTTGGTATTGATCCAAATAATATATTTGCACTAACTCAAAACAAAAGATTAAAATATGTAGAAAATGTAAAATATGTAATAAAAGACTGCTTAAAGCAAAAACAATATAAAGAACTTTATGAAATAGTAAAAAAAGAGAAAAACTTAAATAATTTTCAAACTAAAGAAGAGAAACAGTTTCTAATATGGCACGAAGCAATTGCTATATTTATGGTGGATAGATCAATAAAAACTGCTTTAGATCTTTTAAATAATGCATTAAAACTGACTTTAACTAATTCTGATTTTTTATCAGAAAGAGAAATAGATATTATGCAAACAATGGCTATATTTTATGCGGAAAATAAAAATTATGAAAAAGGTATTAATATATTAAGAAGATGTTTAACTAATTTTAATAAGTTAGATTTTCCTAGAGATAAAGAAATTAAGTTAAAAATCATTTTAAATTTAGCAAAATGTTTAGACTCCACATATCAACATGAAGAGGCAATAAAATACCTTGATAAGGGTATAAAATTAGCAATTAATCTAAATACTTTATACCTATTAGGTGAACTATTCTATTTAAAAGGTCAGTATTTATTAAAGATTAAACAACATAATGTAGAAGATGTTGTTTATAACTGGAAAAAAGCATTATTTATATTTGAACTAACAGAAAAAGAATATTATACAAAAATGCTACCAGATGAACTTATTGAAATACAAAATAAAAAACACTCATAATTTCGTAAAAGCTACTTACAAAAACCACAGGAAAAATCCCTGTATTTTTAAAATTAAAGTGGTTCAAGTCGCAGGAAGGCACCTTTGGGTGTCTTTTTTTGTGGAGAATCAGTTTAAAAACTAAAAGAACCTCAATAAATGAGGTTCAAAAAATCTACTATTTTAAATTACCTTCGTAAAAAGCAACTCCATTTTGAACATGTTTTAAATACCACGTAATCGTCCCACCACAAACATTTTCATTAAAACTATTAGCATATACTCCATTTGAGTAATAAAGAGTTCTTTTGAATTTACCATTAGAATACTCATAAGGAATTGAGCATGTTGCTTGCTTCGGAGAGCTCACAGCTTTTTGCGTATCAGCTGAAGCTGCCCCAATTCCTCCTGTTAATGCAATACCAGTTGCCAATAGCCCTACTACTAATTTCTTGAACATAATAAATCCCCCTTTAATAGTTTTTATAGCTTACAATTTAAATGTATCACTTCTGTAATTTATGTAAATATCTTGAATACGTAGAAATATTTATTTAATTTTTGGTAATATTAGGATTTTATTTTATCAAATGAAAAATAGAGGAGTTAGAAAATTATGTAACAATGCATAATAAATCAATCAGATATTATGATATACTCACAAAGAACTGATACAAAATTTCTTTAGATTGGAAAACTAAAGTCTTATCTACCTAACAGGAAGGCGCCTAATGGCGTCTTTTCTTTATTTTCAAAAGGACCTGCTCCATTCATTCTTTAAAACATAAAGTAAAGTGAACCCATTAAGATCCATGGAATGAACCCTAGTTTTACCCTCTTATCTAAAGGAGGCACTATTGTTATGGGATATGGTGGTAGTTGCGGCGAGGGCTGCGGTTTCGCTGGAGGATTTGCTTTATTAGTTGTATTATTTATTCTATTAATCATTATCGGATGCAGTTGTTTCTGCTAAAAAACTATTAGAAAAGGTACCTATACTATATATAGGTACCTTTTCTTTATGTGCCTTATTCATTATCTGGTTCCAAACTTTTATCACGATTGGATTTGTTTTTTTCATTTTTCGCATTCGTCATACCTCAAATATGAATCGATTTCAGACATGAGCTTTTAACTAAAAGAATTTGGGACCACTTTTTCCCACAAAGGAAATACCTTTTTGAAAACCTCTACTATAGAAGGATCAAATTGTGTACCAGATCCTTCTATAATACGTCTATAAGCTTCTTCAGGAGATAGAGCCGAACGATATGCTCTTGAAGAAGTCATTGCATCGAATGCATCTGCTATTGCAACAATTCTTGCGCATAATGGTATTTGATTTCCTTTTAGTTTTTGAGGATATCCCTTTCCATCCCATCTTTCATGATGAGAAAGAATTATGTCTTCACTACCTTTTATTAAAGATATATTTTTAAAAACTTCTAATCCTAATTGTGGGTGTTTCTTAATAATATTATATTCTTCTTCTGTAAGAGAAGATGCTTTCTTTAAAACTTCATCCGGAATGCCTATTTTCCCTATATCATGTAATAAACAAATAAAATGAAATTGTTTTAAAGAATTATCATCATATTCATTTGTTTCTTTAGCAAGAATAGTAGCATAATTGGCTACACGTTCACTATGCCCTTTAGTATATTGATCCTTTAATTCCATTATCCTCATTATCGATAAAGCTGTTTCTTTCATTTGTTTTTCATAGGATGCTTTAATTTTTTGTACTAAAAATTTTAATGAAAGAAATACAAAAAATGACGTAACAAAAATTGTTAGAAACAATAATATTAATGATATTGGATAGTTAATTTCAAAATAATAAATAGCAATTAAAAATCTACATATCATACAAATAGATACCGATAGAAGATAATGAATACTTAAAAATAAAGGTGCAGAAATTACTAAGAAGCACTCTAAATAAGGGATATGTAAAGAAGCACCTGGATTACGTATAAACATAAGATCGTATGCCAAAAGATAACTAATACTAACGCCAAGAAAAATATATTTTGTAAACATTTGTTTATTCATTTTTTGTAAACATTTACTATATAAAAAAATGAAATGAAAATAAATAAAAATACGAGTTCAAATAAAAGCTTCTGTAGTGTAAAATCCTTTCTAAGAATAAAATGTTGATAAATATTATCAAACAAAAGAGTACTACAGGGAATAAATAGAAACATGTTTATCGGTTCTTTCGTTTCAATATTTTTAATCCCTTTAATCATTTTACACACCGCCAAACCTTTTTAATAAAAAAATAAGTTCATATAGATATTATTAATAATATCCAAGAATAGATAATAGTACAAAAAATACCCTTTCTCATAACCTATAAATGGGGTACCGCCATGATAGGAATGTATAAAAAGATAAATAGGGTTATAGAAAAAGAAAAAGGCGAATTCCTTTTGAAAGTAGGAATTCGCCTTTTTCTTGCTACCGATAATAAGATGTTATGTAAACCTAACTGTATAGAATATACAGTTAGGTTTACATTTGAAAATGAACAATAAAAAACAGTAGTGTATAAAATCACTACTGTTTTTTATTGTTTCTTATAAGTGAATTATTTGTATTCCTGTTTATATAATTTAAACGAATAAATAGCTCCAATAAAGAATACAAAAGCTTCAAATAATATAAAGATTTGACGGAAATTCTCAATATCTTTACCAACTAAAGAAATAAATATAGCATTCATTAGAATTTGAATAGTAAACATACGAGAAGTAATTTTTAAATAAATAGCATTTGTTCTTTCATATGGTTTACCAATTTTTTTGTAAATAATAATAAGTGCAATTACTGAACCCAAAAATAGAAGTGCTGTAAGTCCTACAACGATATTGAAATTGCCTGTACTTTCTAACATCCATTTATTTAATAGATCAATCATTATTATCTTCCTTTCCTACATACGAGAATATTTCGTTCTTCTTTTTCACTATAATAAAAAAAGAAAAAGGAAAACATCGAACTTTCTTACAAACATTCGTGTATTCTTACAATTTTGTCATTTTGTAAATGTATTCATCGCCTTGCCTTTCACTATTTTCTTTGGAAAACATAGTGAATTACAAATTTCAAACTTCTTTTAACTAAAATAATAAAAAAGTATATAGGATTATATTAATATTCAAAAAAACTATAACGAACAATCTAAAGTTTCTTATTCAAATACTTTAGACTCTCTTATCTCGGGGCATCATTCATGGCCTATCGACTTAATATTTGGAAGTATATACAAATACCCTAAACAAAAAATTAATTTGGGGTATTTGCTTTTCTTAGCTTGATAGCGATACCCTACTATTTAACATCAAAAAAACCTCGCTATTAATAACGAGGTTTTCCATCACGAAACTTTATCTTCAACCAGTATTCCCATGTGCATATTGAACGATGACATCTTTAATAAATTGAGAGGCTTCCTGATGATTGACCGAATTATGAGACACATTCAAAAATAACGTAAGAGCCGTGACAACACCAACTAAGGTAACACTTATTTTTTTCATTTTAATGCCTCCTTTTTAAAAACCTCTTCACTCGCTTTATGGCTAGAGAAGAAATAATAACTCGCTTTTTCAAAGTTATGTTCTTTATGGAATAGAACCGCTAGTACTTCAGTATATTCTTTCACGTATTCCCAAAGCTTCTCTCTTTCGAAATATTCAATACCTTCTAATACAATTTCTTCTAGCTTTTCTCCATTTAATCCTTCATTTAGTCCATTTAAAATTTTAAAATGGTGTTGGTACTCTACCAATTCTAATTTATCGCAAATCTCCGTGCCTTTTCGAACAAGTACTGAAGCTAGTGAATTTTCGTCTAATTTAAAATGTTCTTTCCCCTTAATATATATCGCTTTATAGTTTTCAGGCATTTTTTCACAGACCTCATTTAAATGACTGATAGCTAACTCCGAAAGATTCTGTCCAGCATACATTAAACCTAAATTTTGTTTTACAACTAACATACCGTTTTCATTTTTAACCTTTTTAAAGATATCCATTGCCGAAATATAAAGTTCTTCAGCTAATTCCCATTCTTTCAAATGTGTACAAGCTAACGCCATTAGGTTGTTACAATAACCGATTTTCACTTCATACCCTTCATGTTTAGCAAATATTTCTTTTGCTTTTGTTGCTTGTTGGAAGGCCACAAAAGCCTGATAATAATGATATTGGAAAACAGCTTGGTTATAATAAAACTCTGCTTTTTCAATTTCATCTGGAATACTTTCAAGTAAATTTTCTGCCATTTCATAATGCTCTTTTGCTGCATTGTAATTACCAACTGCATTAGAGTAGATTGCTTTATAAAAATGATAATAATACGATAAAAAATCATCAGTTGGTTTACCCAAAGATTCAATTTGATCAAAACTATTTTTTGCTATACTCAAATTATCTATTAAATATTTATAACCAAAATCAAGTAACGAATAATACAGTAATAGATTTTGGTCTTCTTCAATATTATTTATAGAACTCTCAATTTCTTTTTTAAATTTATATGCATTCGCAACGTTTCTATTTCGAATTTCAATATACCAGGCATTTAACAGTTCAGTAACTTTGTTATTTACGGTAGTTTGAACATTCAATTTACATCCCCCTTTTCCAAAATTATCTATATACTCTTTTCCTCATACTACCATACAACATTACCTCGTGATATCTTCATAAACTTGAGATAATTTTTACAGAAAATTCAGAATTACATTCGTTTAACTAACATTTATTTAAACAATTAAATAATTGATTTTACACAAACGAAAAGATAATAATCTTAAAATCGCAATCTCGGCTGCACCCCATGCCTATCAAGCTAGTATTTTAAAATGTCCCCTAAACGAAAATTTTATTACTTTCCAGTTATCTATGAGAATTTAGTTCATTTTTTCATTTTGAGTAGTTTATTTTGGGTAGCATGATAGTGATGTGGTGCTATCCCTGTTAGTAGTAATTTTAATATCACTATGGATAAATTACTTTTAGAACTTTACTTCCAAGAACGAATTTTATGTAAATAATCAGTTAAAAATTCCCTTTTTTAATTGATTAAGTAATATTTTGAAAGAAAATTTAGTTATAACAGAAAGAATATTCAGTGTATTACCTCGACGCGCTGAATAAGTACATTAAAGTATGTTAAAAATTTAGCTTAAGGTGGGATTGTATATGACTGAAGATAAAAGACTGAAAAAGCCGGTGGTAAGTTTTATATTACTAACCAACATTATTTTTTGGCCACTTTTTCTGCTTGTAGGAATTACAAAGTTATTACATTTTCCAACTTGGATTTTTGATGTAATGCTCTGCATATCAGCTTGGTCTTCCACTTTTGCTTTTATATTTCTATTTAAAAGAATTTATCCTGGACAGAGTTTTATTCAATTTGTAAAAGATAGATTTAAAAATAAACTTAATTACTTTTGCTAAATATGAATATTTTTTAAAGAGGTAAAGTTAATATAGATCAACTAAATAACGCAAAGAAAATGTTTTATTTCATAAAAAAAGGCTCCATTGCTGGAGCACTCAAAAATAAAATAAGTAAATGAATTAAAACAAATAACAGACAATTTAACTATATAGATTAAACATAATTAAATCTATATATATTTAATATTACATATTAAAACCTGTTTATTGATGCTATAATAGGTTCACTCGATGATTGTTATATTTTTTTATGGTTTTTAAGCAATATGATACCTTCTTAACACCAAGTGTACAAGTAAAAGAAGACATCTTAATCGATGTCTTCTTTTCTTATACAATAACAACACAATAAAATTAAGTTGAGTCAAGCTGCAGGATGGTACCTTGATATGACAGTAAAGAATACATCATCACGGTATCAGCAAGCAAAAGTGTATTCTGCATTTCTGAAAACAGTAGATGGCAGATTGTGACCTGCTGAATCTGCTAAGAAAGAATATACAAGAACATCCTTAACATCATCTTTATTTCCACTAACGATGACATCAAGAAAATCTTCTATTTGGAATTCTGGCGTAAACAACACAATCTTAGTTGTTCTGTTTGGTTCTAAAGAAACAAAAGTACGAGAGATTTCAACTAACTCATTTTGAGTCGGGAAAGAAATGTTTCGACTTCTCTTAACAGTTACCGTTACATTACTAGTATGGCAGCGTGAATCATTGTTTAACATAATGTTGAGAGCAGTTGGAATAATCCCATTTTCAGAAACTGGAACTCGAAACACTCCCGTAGATTTATGAGCCATATAATCACATCCTTTCAAAATAAAATATACTTACAATATATTAGATGCAAAAAACGTTCATTTTGATAGGGACAAATTATATGATTAATATATCTATAATAACCCTCAGTATTACTAAGCCAATGATTTAAAAGATTAAAAAATATCGTGAGAACCAATCGGATATATATTAAAAGGAAAAAGAATAAGGTATCTAAAAGAACCCCTATTTTGAGCCAATAATGAGACATTATGTTAATCTTATATGTATAGTTGCACAAAATTGAGAAACTTAAGGAGACAGATTAATTTTATGAGAAAATCATTCATATTGCTTACTTTAATTCTAGTATTAGCCAGTGTTACGGCTGCTTGCACACAAGATAAAAAAGATAGTGCCGTTGAAAATGGTCCAATAGAAGAACCAACCGCAAAAAATGAAAATGAAGAATTAATAAATCTTGAAGAAAAAGAAGATATGAGCCGCTTGGAACAAGGTATTTTATTAGTTGGTGAGAGTGTTAAGGGAGGCTATTACTTGACCGCCGTTCAAAATGCATATTTAAATGCTAGTAACGATTCCGTCGTTGTTAATGTCTCTGTAAAAAATGTACGAGGTCAAACGATCGGACTATCAGAATTAAAATATAACCTAAAAGATGAAAAAGCCGGAAAGGCCTATGAAGGAAAGGTGCTTGATCAAAACCCTTCTGATATACAAGTTAAACCAAATGAAACGGTAGAATTGAAAATAGCTTTTGAAGTACCAAGTACCCCAGATGAATATATGTTTTATATTGAAAGCTCTTTAGATCCTCTAGGAGCACACTGGAAAATCGATAAGCTGCAATCACAAAAAAGCTAAGTCTCAAATAAGCAAAAAGCACTGAAAAATTTGATATAGATACAAATGAAGAATATATAAAAGTCCCTCCACCTTAAGGCAAAGGGACTTTCTAACTCCTATTTCAAACTACCCGCAATCTCCGTAAAGATAACTCCAAGTGCATGCGCACCTGCATCTGGATAGCCTAAGCTTCTTTCGCCAACTGTACCAGCGCGGCCCATGCGAGCTACGATTTCTTTCGTGTACTCTGCTCCTTTTTCAAAGGGAATTTTCACTATGTTTAAAATATATGAACACATAAATTCATTTACTTTTCACGAAAATATAATTGTATTTTTTAGAATTTCAATGTTAATCAATTTGAAACTTTATGAGTTAATTAAATGTGATATTTAAAGAAGGAATTTGTGATGAAGTACTCACATGATGGAATTAATGTCAAAAAACAAAAAAACTCTAACTAATTCGTCATGGCGATTTAGTTAGAGTTTTTTTGTTTGAAGTATTCACGAGTATCTACCCTTATCTTTTCAGGTAAAACAATATCAAGTTCTTTATCTAACCATGCAAGAGTCTTTTTACGAAGAAACTCACGCATGTGTTCTTCTGCTTCAAGCATGACTAAGTTAATTGTACAAGAAGAATTGCTAGGGTCACAAGAATTACAAGCGTCGTCTCGATATAGTAGACCATTCTGTACAATATTTTTACATTGAAAAATAGGTTTTGGGCCTTCGACGGCTTCTATTACATCCCAAAAAGAGATATCTTCTGGAGACTTAGCTAACCTATATCCTCCCTTTACACCTGGGACAGAATTCACAATGTCAGCTTTAGATAATTTACCGAAAACTTTTGAAAGAAATGTTTCAGAAAGTCCTTGAAACTCTGCCAAATCTTTTATTCCAACACTTTCCTTGGAAGGAGTATTAATTAAATAAACTAGGCAATGCAAGGCATATTCAACCCCAACACTATATTGCATATACAAATCACCTGCTTTTTATTTTAAGGGTTATCAAATTGTATCTTAGGACCATTTAGAATTTTAGTCAAATAAAAAAAGGCTCTTTTAGAATAGTATGTATTTCATTTGACAAAAATAATTTCAGAGCTTACATTAAAGACTAAGTTAATCGACGATTAACTTAGTCGGCAATTAAAACGTAAAAACTTTTAAAAAGGGGAAATACAAATGAACAAAACACTTATCATAAACGCACATCCGAAAGTGGATGATACATCATCAGTCAGCATTAAGGTTCTTAACCACTTTTTAGTATCTTATAAAGAATTAATTCCTAATAATGAAACGATTGAACAGATTAATTTATACGATGATGTAGTACCAATGATAGATAAAACTGTTTTAAGCGCATGGGAAAAGCAAGGAAATGGACAGAAGTTAACTGATGAAGAACAAAAAGTAACAGAGCGTATGTCCGAAATTTTACAACAATTTAAAAGTGCAAATACGTATGTTATCGTATTACCTTTGCACAACTTTAATATTCCATCAAAGTTAAAAGATTACATGGACAATATCATGATTGCACGTGAAACATTTAAATATACTGAAACTGGATCAGTGGGATTACTTAAAGATGGAAGAAGAATGCTTGTTATACAAGCAAGTGGAGGAATCTATACAAATGATGATTGGTATACAGAAGTGGAATACTCTCATAAATATTTAAAAGCAATGTTTAATTTCCTAGGTATTGAAGATTATCAAATAGTTCGTGCACAAGGAACAGCAGTACTAGATCCAACTGAAGTATTACAAAATGCATATAAAGAAGTTGAAGAAGCAGCTTCCAGATTGGCTAACAAATAAATTTTTTCACTGGAAGAATGATGGTTATAATTAAAGATCCCCTCCACCACAAGGCAGAGGGGACTTTCCAATTCCTATTTCAAACTACCCGCAATCTCCGTAAAGATAACTCCAAGTGCATGTGCACCTGCATCTGGGTAGCCTAAACTTCTTTCACCAACTGTACCGGCGCGGCCCATGCGAGCTACGATTTCTTTCGTATACTCTGCTCCTTTAACCGCTGCTTCTGCTCCTTTTTCAAAGGCAGTTTTCATGTCTTCTTCGTTTGAAGCGCTAGCTAACCAAGAGTCTACACATGGAGCAAGTGCGTCAACAAGCGTTTTATCACCAACTACTGCTCCTCTACCGAACGATCTTTCACCGATAGATTGTATGCCTTGCAGTGCTGCTTGTAACATTTCAGCGAATTCTTTCACTGTTAGCTCACGCTTCTCGCCTGCTGCTTTACTAGCTGCGCGGAATGCTCCACCCCAAATTGGACCAGATGCGCCACCGCAATGTTCCATAATAATCATCGAACAACCGTCAAGGAACGATCCGATTGTTACGTTTTCTTGATCTACAATAGAATGCCACTCACGTTTTAATTGCTTAAATCCTTTTGCCACACTCATTCCGAAGTCGCCGTCACCTGCATGTGTGTCTAACTCACAGAACGGTACTTCATTTTTAATAATAATATCGCTCATTTTATCAACGAGATAAATCATGTTGTTTAATGTAATGACATTATTTTTAATAACAGCGTGCTCTTCCGCTGTTTCTATTTCAAAGGAAACTTCCTTCTCTTCTGCTCCTTCAAGCACATTCACATACTCTACACTTTCAACTGGACCATCTACTTTAAACGCTGGTGTATTACATTCTTTAGATAGTAATGTTTTTAGCTCATCATCTAGTTTCATTACTGTTAAAGACATACCAGCCATATCGATACTCGTCATATAGTTTCCGACAAATACTCTATTAATTTTAATGTTTCTAGCAGCTAATTCTCGCGTCACTGCGTTGTTAAATAAGTAAAGTTCTTGTAGTGGTGTTCCGCCAAAACCGTTAACTAGAAGTGCGATTTCTTCGCCGTCTTTTACTCCTAAATCTTTTATTAAATCACTTGTCATACGGTTAGCTAATTCATCAGCTGACATCGTTTTTTCACGCTTAATTCCTGGTTCACCGTGAATACCAACGCCGTATTCCATTTCATCTTCCGCAAGTGTGAAAGTAGGTGATCCGCTCGCTGGAACTGTACAAGAAGTTAACGCTAAACCGATTGTGCGCACGTTAGCCGCTGCTTTTTCTGCGACAGCTTTCACCGCTCCTAAATCCATACCCGCTTCCGCTGCTGCGCCGGCAATTTTATGAACGAGAATAACCCCCGCAACGCCGCGGCGTCCTACTGTGTACAGGCTATCTTCTACTGCAATATCATCGTCCACTTTTACGTAGTCGACTTCAATTCCATCTTCAGTCGCTAAATGCGCACCGTTTTTGAAATTCATAATATCGCCGCTGTAATTTTTAATAATTAATAACGTACCTTTTTTACTAGCTGTCTCTTTAATTGCTTGATACACCTGAATTTGTGAAGGCGAAGCAAACACATCTCCGCACACTGCCGCATCTAACATTCCTTTTCCGACTAATCCTGCATGCGCTGGCTCATGACCACTACCGCCGCCACTAATTAACGTTACTTTATTTTCGTTCATTTCTTTCTTCTTAATTACTTTATATTTTTTCAAAAGCTCAAGCTCTGGATGAGCCATAACCATTCCGTTGCACATTTCCATTACTAATGTTTCTGGTTTATTTATAATCTTTTTCATTGTGATTCTCCCTCAATTCCTTTAATATATTGTGATATATTTGAAATCTTCTTCTTACTACTCATGTTAAAATGAAAGCGTTTTATAGTAAACGGACAAAATGGACAATCTGTCTAAAGACACCGCTCTCATTTGTAGGTAGGATTTTCATATTACTAACATTCTAGGGATGATTCAGATGACCTCTTCTATAATTTCTAAAAAGATAATCGCGAATTCATTGAAGTATTTAATGGAAACAGAGTCGTTTCATAAAATATCAGTGAGCGATATTATGTTACACTGTCAAATGCGTAGGCAAACTTTTTATTATCATTTTAAAGATAAATTTGAACTATTAAGCTGGATTTATAGAGAAGAAACGAAAGAGAACATTATCGACTTTCTCGACTATGAAACGTGGGAAAACATTTTCGATTTATTATTTGATTACTTTTATGAAAATCAAAAATTTTACCGAAATGCTTTTAAAGTCATTGAGCAAAACTCGTTTAATCACTATTTATTTGAGCATACGAAAAACTTATATATGAAGATTATTGATGAATTATCTGTGAGCTGTGGATTCAGCCCTTCTGATGAGACAAAAAATACGATTGCCTCCTTTTATAGTCACGGCTTCGTTGGAACGATAAAAGATTGGATTGAAAGCAAATGCGAAGTAGATCCTTCCATTATGTCTTCTCTCATGAAAAATATGATAAACAATCAATTACTACTATTACTGGAACAATCAGCAAAGTAATTAAAGGGTGGCAAAAGCAATGAAAAAGATTATGAATGATGTAGAAAATGTTGTTCAAGATATGATGCATGGCTTTTATTTTGAACATAACGAAAAAGTAAATTACGATGAAACAAATAACATCATTTATGTAAAAGATATAGAAAAACTGACGCAAAACGTTGTTATCATAAGCGGCGGTGGTAGCGGACATGAACCTGCTGATATTGGTTATGTAGGAAAAGGCATGCTTACAGCGGCCGTAAACGGTAGTATTTTCACTCCGCCTACAGTGGAACAAATTATTGCAGCAACTCGCCTCATGCCAAAAAATAAAAGTATTTTATTCATCATCAAAAACTTTAAAGATGACGTAGCAAACTTTCTTGCGGCAGAACAAATCGCAAAAGAAGAAGGAAGACAAATTGACCATATCATCGTAAATGACGACGTTTCAATTGAAGATGATGCTTCGTTTAATAAAAGAAGACGTGGCGTCGCTGGTACTGTTTTCGTTCAAAAAATACTCGGTGCGGCCGCTCTTGCAGGTCACTCTTTAGATGAACTAACGACACTCGGCCATTCTATCACCGAAAACTTACACACATTAGGCGTCGCCCTTTCACCTGCAAACAATCCAGTGAAAGGAAAAGCTTCATTCACATTAAACGACGATGAAGTCTTTTATGGCGTTGGTATCCATGGTGAAAAAGGATACCGTAAAGAAGCACTATCCTCTTCTGAAATATTAGCGATCGAACTAATGAATAAATTAAAAAGCATTTACCGCTGGAGAAAAGGCGACAACTTCGCTATTCTCATTAACGGATTAGGCGCAACCCCACTAATGGAACAATACATTTTCGCAAATGATATTCGCCGTTTATGTGAGCTGGAAGGTTTACAAATTACATTCGTAAAAGTTGGTACGCTCCTAACTTCTTTAGATATGAAAGGTGTTTCGCTCAGTTTGCTTAAGGTGGAGGATTCGGATTGGGTGAAGTGGTTGAAAGAAAGTACTGAAACTGCTAGTTGGTAATATAAATAAAAATAGGATGGCTTCAATGGGCCATCCCATTTTTGTACGTAATTCAGCTATTAAAAAAATTCTGCCCTCAATATTACAGCAAATTTACATTAAAAATGTAAATCCTCATTTTCCTGATACTTTCCTTTATTAAGTCTTTTTCTTATGAATAATTCTGCAACAATTAAATTAGGTACCCACGCTAACCAAGCAATAATAGCGTAACTAAGTTCAAACCGCTCTATTCCAAATAGAACGATAAACAACGGTAGCCAAATTCTTAATGTAACTGCTCCAAAGGTTAAAGAATAATTTCTAATCATCCAATTCCGATGGTCTTTAATTTTTTTATTCTTAACTCTATGTAACGCTTGATATGCTGATGTTAGCCAAAATACGGATAACAAACCGAAACCTAGCTTCGCTACCAATCCTCCCGTAGCATAAAAGGATAGATATAGTCCAGAAACGCCTCCTAATAATATACCAACCATATAGATTCTCCCAACTATTCGATGACGGTTGATATTCCTTTCTCTAAATTTAGTCGATAATGTAAAAGGACCAATTACTAATGCTACTATACTAGTTGTAATATGTATAAATAACATCATATACCAGAATTCACTTAATTTAGATCCAAACATAAGCTTCGCTTTTACAAGTCCTGTTTGAAATCCATCCATAATAAAATATTGGACAACAACATAACCAGATACTAAAAGAGCAAAAAAAGTAAATACAAACCAAATTTTCCTGTTCAAATTTTAGTGCCTCCTTATTACATTAAGGAATTAGATTATACATTACTGTTCATTCTAGAGAAAAATAGAAAAGCCTTCTCCATACATAAAAACCCTCCCGTATATCGTTCTATACTTGAGGGTTTATTCATTTATTCCTTCTCATCTCTCATTTTCTTACATCAATAGTTAGCTCATCTGTAATCTGCTCAAGATGAAAAAATCTTTTTATATAATGGGTATCAGACCATTTCTCTTCTCCACCAATAATAAATAATTCTTGCGCATCATACATAAATGAAAAGCTTGGGTAAAAACTGTCAGCCTTTATTTCAATCTCATCATTACGATTACTGATAATCTTACAGTCTGCTGAATAGCTTAATAACGTATAGAGCGAATCTTGTGCTGATTGGAAGAAATACGAGAATCATTTTATAAACGAGATAGCACAAGAGCATAATCACCTCACTAAAGGATGACAGGTCTTCCAAATAAAGCTGGATGATAAATTAACATCGCACCTACAAATGAACACACTAAACAAAAAACGGCCTCGTATTTTATGACTAAAGAAGAGTTCGTATCAAGCTTTTTCCCCTCTCTTTTACATATCATTTTAAACATTTTAAATAAAACTCTATATATTACATACCCAATAATCGCCCCGAGGGTATTCGTAAATAAATCATCAATATCTGTAATTCTATTATTTAGTAATTGATTTAACTCAATTGCCAATGAAAAAAAGAATCCCGCACATACGGTGTTTTTCATTTTTCTAAACTGTGGCCAAATAGTCGGTAATAAAAAACCGAACGGCATAAACAGTACAATGTTCAAAAGATAGGTAGTACTACCTGCCGTATCAAATAGAGTCAAGTTAATTTGACTGACACGAATCCACTTTTCATATCTACTTATATCCCATACAGTCGCGATTTGAGTCAACTTATACACTAGCGAAAGGTAGAACAGAAAAACATATACCCATAAAAAATGCCGAATAGATATATTTCCTTTCACTTTAAAATAACATCCAATTTGAAACACAATACAAAAAATAATAGTAAAAAAATAAGTATACAAATAACTCATCAAAACTCCTGTATGCATGTAGAATCCCCTAACTTTACATTTTCATCTATAACTTTATCGTTTTTAATATCCTTCTTGATGTAACTCATTTATAGGATAGGAAAAACTTTTAAAATAAAAAGTGGGGTAAACATAAAATTTTTCTTAAATCTTCAGTTAGGTTTTATTATTACTCTTCTTAGGAATCCACCATTGATAGCTAGGCAACAACATGCTTAAACCTAACAATATTATCATTTTTGTCCGTAATCCTCGTAATACTTTAACCGATGAAGCATATATAAAATCATGTGAATCGTTTGTTCAGTTAACACATGAAATTAAGAAATATATGACGTACTATAATCACGCTTGCTATCAATAGAATTTAAAGAAGATGACTCCTGTTTGCATACAGAAATCATCTTTTTTAGGTTGCCTAACTTTTTTTAGAATGTCCTTTACAAAGGGTACAGATCAAGAACACCTTCTTCCCTTAAAATCACTAAAACCCATTTACAAATCTATAAAAGTAGATATAATATCCTTATGGAACCTTTATTAATTTATAAAGCATTGTCAAATGAAACAAGATGTCAAATTTTATCATGGTTGAAAAATCCAGAAAACCATTTCGATGAAAAACCTTATCTAGAACAAGACCTTAACTTTCAAGTTGGCGTATGTGTAGGAGATATCCAGCTTAAAACTGGCTTAGCCCAATCGGTTATTTCTAGTTATTTATTAACTATGAAAAAAGCAGGATTACTAGAGTCTGACCGAATTGGAAAATGGACCTACTATCGTCGAAATGAAAAAACAATACGAGAGTTTTCTGAATACGTCCAAAACGAATTATAAAATGAAAGCTAATAATTAATCAGCATACTAATTGATTATTAGCTTTCACACATTCTGCTTTTTTACAGGTATCCAATGACTTTTTTTATAAATTGCACTGCCTATAAAAGCAAGAAACATCGAAAGGAGAAATTTTTTAACATATCATATCTAGTTATTTAGATATCTGTTATTGTATTTAGAATTACATACTCCTGATAATATTGGCATCCAATCATGCTTATAATACTGCTTCTTTGTTAATGAATTTACTTTCAAAATACTGATACGAATGGAGAGTTTAATAAATGAAAAAAGTAAATCCTTTACTTATTCTGACACTCGCAATAGGTGTGTTCGGAATTATTACTACCGAGATGGGTATTGTCGGCGTATTACCACAAATCAATGAAAAATTCGGAATTTCAACTACACAAGCTGGATTTTTAGTAAGTATATTTGCACTAGTTGTTGCTATTTCTGGTCCATTTTTAATTCTGCTCGTCTCTAGTATTAATCGCAAAATAATTTTATTAACAGCAATTTTCATATTTGTTATTTCAAATTTAATCTACGCTTATACAACACAATTTGAAATCATGCTTATTTTTCGTATTTTACCGGCAGCGCTTCACCCACTCTTCTTTTCAATCGCTCTTGTAACAGCTGCTAAACTTGTCCCTCCAGAAAAGAGCGGTCAAGCAGTTACAAAAGTTTTCATGGGAATTACTGTTGGCTTTGCTTTAGGTGTACCACTAACCTCTTACCTTGCAGACCAATTTTCACTCGAAATGGCTTTCTTATTCGGAGCATTCGTTAACACTGTTGCATTCATTGGAATACTACTCCTACTTCCTTCTATGCCTGTTAAAGAAAAAATGTCTTTCGGCAAACAAATTCGTATACTCGGCAAACCAGGATTATGGTTAAATATTTTAACCGTCACATTCCTTTTTGCAGCCATGTTTTCCGTATACAGCTACTTCGCTGAGTACCTTGCAAAAGTAACTTCCATGAATGGATCTCTCATCAGTATCATGCTATTCATATTTGGTATAGTTATGATTTTAGGTAATCATTTATTTGGTGGTCTCCTGCAAAAAAGCATAATAAACACTGTAATATCATTCCCTATTCTATATTCTATTGTTTATATATTGGTTTATTATTTAGGTTCCTACCTTGTTCCCATGATTTTTATAGTATTCATTTGGGGAATCGTACATGCTGGTGGATTAATTGTTGGTCAAACATGGTTAATAAGTGAAGCTAAAGAAGCACCTGAATTTGGTAACAGTCTATTCGTTTCGTTCTCAAATCTCGGAATTACTTTAGGAACCACTATTGGAGGCTGGTTCATTTCAAACTTAGGTATTCATCAGCTTATTTGGAGCGGATTTATATTCACACTACTCTCATTTCTATTAATTATAATAAAACTAAAATTTTTCAATTCTAATAGCCAGGCTTCATTATCAAGCTAGTACATTTTCAGTTCCAAATTCGATAAAAAACATTATAAATTCTTCTTATACGATTTTATTAACTAAAAAGTATAATGCTCAAAGCCTTTAGCCATAATTACGACTAAAGGCTTTTTTGTATATAAAAATAATTCTAAAAGGAGCTAATTTTATGGAACATAATCAAAATGGAGTACTTGCTTTAATTGTTTTTTTTTTAGGATTAGTGTTTTTTGTTAGTGGAATGGTTTATCATTTATGGGGTTCTTTTTAATGGTATGATTGTAATCACTCATAAAGTGAAACTTTAATCAGTGGGGGTTTTCTTCATCCCCCACTGATTATCAGCCCTCACCAATCGGACTTTTATGGGCAGCCCGACCCCCACCTAAATTCTTTGCTTTCGCTAAATTTTGAGGTGGGGGTCTTACTGCCCATTAAAGCGGGATAAAAACCCTCAAGTATATCGTTCCTTTATTAATTTCAACGTTTAGACAGATACATAATTCCAAAACTAAAACGTTTATTGCAATTATCGATATGGAACATTTCCAAAAACAACTTAACATGGTAAAATAATATTCGGACGGGAGTCCAATATTATTAAAATTAAGATGGTTCAAGTCGGAGGAAGGCACCTTAGGGTGTCTTTTCTTTATTTTCAAAAGGACCTGCTCAATTATTGTGTAAAAAACATAAAGTAAGTTGAATCCATTAAAATACATGAGTGACCCCTTGTTTTCCCCTCTTATTAAAGGAGGAACTATTATGGGATTTGGTGGTAGTTGTAGTAGTGGTTGTGGCAGCGGCTTTGCTTTACTAGTTGTATTGTTTATTTTATTAATCATTGTTGGAGCTTCTTGCTTCTGCTAAAAAACTATCGGAAACGACACTCTTATATGGGTGTCGTTTCTTTGTAATAAAAAGCTATCTATAAAGGAAAGTTTTCACATCCAAATTAGTGATTTACACAGCACTTTATTTCTTCGCATCCCTCATACTGTAATACCCCAAATTAATAATAACCAAGAAATACCCACCCATAATTCCAGCAGCAAATGTCCACATGTACTCACGGTGTTCAATTTCATACATAATAATCGCGCCGAGTATTGCGGCTGCGAACCGATTTATCATGCCAAGCATCGGTGCTTTTTCTTTTTTTACAATGCTATTTCCGAACTTTTCAATACGCCTTCCTAAAATCCAGGCGCAGTACATACTAACTAAAAGGCCGATGCTTATCCCTACAAACTGTGCTGAAAAAGGTGTCACCAACCATCCCAATAACATCACGCCTAGTAAACAATATATTTGTATGTTGAATGATCTTAATGCCATACGAATCATGTTATGCTCCTTATCTTTCCTATTAATCCCATCTTTCGGACTTCAAGCTTTCCGATATATCTTTTGTAAAATGGGGGAATTTGATTTTGCTCACCATTAAATAAGCGAGTAAGCATGTGCCCAACGCTACGGAAACTGGGTTATTTAGGAGGCATAAAATGAGGAGACACATTGCCGCAAATGGAATGGGCATTCCGATGAATGTTGGGAGTTTGCTTTGTTGCGTGTTAAATCTAGCAAGCCGCAGCATTCCGCAAAGACTATAAGCGAGCGCACATATCATCCCAATAGACTGCAAGTCTTTTAAAGCGACACTATATGCAAGAATAGATGGTGCCACACCGAAGGTCACTAAATCCGCAAATGAGTCTAACTCTCCGCCTATTTCCGAAACAGCATCTAGTTTCCGAGCGACCATACCATCAAACAGATCAAATACCATACCTGTAATAATGAACATAACTGCACCATGCATATCGTGAACGAAAACAGCGTGAATAGCCAAAAGCCCACACACAAAATTTGCTATCGTAATCATATTTGGTATGTAACTCATCACACGCTTCTCCTCCTTTCTGCTAATTGCCTCATCTTGCTTCCTACTCATTAGATTCAAGATCCTTCTGTTTTTCTTCCAATATCACTTTATTTATTTTCGTTAACGTATCAGTCATTTGCTGCAAAGCTTCAATATCAATTTTCGAGAAATATTTCTCGATCAATACATCATCTAACTCAGACAATCGTTCGATATATTTACTACCGTTTGGGCCGAGCGTAAGGAAATACTCCCGTTTATTGTTCGGATTAACTTGCTTCGATATCATCTTCTGCTTTTCCAATTTCGATAAAACTTGGCTCACAGCACTTTTCGTTATATTAAAAGTAGTCGCAATGTTATTTGCTGTCGTGTTTTCATTTAAATTAATATGAAATAGCATGCTCTCTTGCTGCCCAGTAAGACCGAACTCATCCTTTAAATCTTGAAATAGTAAAATGTAGAGTTCCGTGTAGGCTCGGTTCATTTCATTAATTACTTCTTTATATGATTTAGTCATAGCGTTCTTCCTCCATGCTGTTATTTCGTTTTCAATAGTTTAGTTCACTTAACTAAACTATATTATACCTTTATGTTCGTGTAAAGGGAAATATCGCTCCGTACTTTATTCGCAATGAAAAAAGAAGACATCAATCAAGATGTCTCCTTTTCATACTTAAGACTCCAAACTCTTACCATTCGTCTTAATTACTTCCTTATACCAATCGAAGCTTTTCTTCTTCGATCTTTTTAATGAACCTTTTCCTTCATTATCTTTATCAACGTATATATATCCGTAACGTTTTTTCATTTCTCCAGTAGAAGCACTTACAAGGTCAATTGGGCCCCAGCTTGTATATCCGATAATGTCTACTCCATCTTGGATTGCTTCCGACATTTCAATCATATGTTTTTGTAAGTAATCAATACGGTATTCATCATTCACTTCTTCTTCACCATTTAATTGATCGATTGCACCAAGACCATTTTCAACAACAAATAACGGTTTTTGGTAACGATCGTACAGTTGGTTCGCTGTAATACGGAAGCCTTTCGGGTCAATCGTCCATCCCCACTCTGATTTTTCAAGGTATGGATTTTCAACAGAACCGAATACATTTCCGCTCGTTATGCTTTTTAACACTTCTGGATCGGTACTTGTTGCTCGGCTTGAATAGTAGCTAAAGCCAATATAATCAACTGTATACTCTTTTAAAATTTCCTCGTCTTCTTTTTCCATTTCAATTGCTACATTGTTATCTTTAAAGAAGCGTTTTGCGTATCCAGGATATGCTCCTCTTGCTTGTACATCAATGAAGAAGAATGATTCACGGTCTTGTTCCATTGCACGAAGTACATCATCTGGATTACATGTGTACGGATACGTCGCACCAGCAGCAAGCATACAACCGATTTTTGCATCTGGAATGATTTCATGACACGCTTTTACAGCTAACGCACTTGCGACAAGTTGGTGATGCGCCGCTTGATATTGAATTTGTTTTTTATTATCACCTTCTTTAAATGCTAGACCTGCTCCCATGAAAGGTAAATGTAAAAGCATATTAATTTCATTAAACGTCATCCAATATTTCACTTTATCTTTATATCTATTAAAGATCGTTTTTGCGTACGTCTCGAAGAAGTTTACAAGCTTTCTACTTCTCCAGCTTCCATACTTTTCTACTAAATGAACAGGTACATCGAAGTGAGCCATCGTAACAACTGGTTCAATACCGTGCTTTAACAGTTCATCAAACAAATTATCATAAAACTGTAATCCTGCTTCATTTGGCTTTTCATCTTCACCACTTGGGAAAATACGCGTCCACGCAATAGATACACGTAACGCTTTAAATCCCATTTCTGCAAAAAGAGCGATATCTTCTTTATAACGATGGTAAAAATCAATCGCTTCGTGTGACGGGTAAAACTCTCCTTCTACCGGCGTAAAAGAATGAATATTTCCTTTCATAATATCCCAACGATTTTCACCAGTTGGTAATAGATCAACCGTCGTTAATCCTTTTCCGTCCTCTACATATGCGCCTTCAACTTGATTGGCTGCAGTTGCTCCACCCCATAAAAATCCTTTTGGAAAATTAACTTTAGACATATAGAAAAACTCCTTTATATAAGAATGAACGAGGAAAGCTATTGTAAGTTTTAAAGAATACCTTTCTTCGTTTGAACCTGTATGAAATGTAACTACTATTTAACTCCTAACTTTAGTAAGGAATCTCCTGCTTGAATCTTTTCTATTTCCGTTTTTGTGATGCTATATCTATCATAATTTGTAACAACAACTGGTGTTGTCACAATATAACCCGCCTTTTGAATTTCAGCTATATTAAACTCAATAAGTAATTGCCCTTTTTCTACTCTCACTCCTTGTTCAATACGAGAAGAGAAAAATTCGCCATTTAATTTCACAGTATCCATCCCAATATGGATTAAAATTTCAGCACCTGAATCCGCCGTAATTCCTACCGCATGATTCGTCGGGAACAGCGCAGAAACCGTACCTGAAACTGGTGAAAACAACTTTCCTTCTGAAGGCTCAATCGCAACTCCTTCACCTAACGCTCCTGATGCAAATGCAGCATCGTCAATATTTTGAAGCGGCATAACAGCGCCATGGAAAGGACTAAAGATTATTTCATCATCGTTTGATGCAGCAATTTTATCAATTGTTTCAGCTGTTTCTGTAGATGTTTGCTTTTTCGTAAAACCAAATAAGTAAGTCAAAATAAAACCTACTATTAAAGAAACAACCATTGAAACAATTGCTCCCCAAAATCCAGCTGTAATCCCATCTTTCGGACTAATAAATGTAGGAAGCGTAAATATACCAAGTCCGCCTGTCATATAACTTTGTGTACCAAATACGCCAAGTATTGCGCCGCCAATTCCTCCAGCAATACAGCTCATAATAAACGGCTTTTTAAGAGGAAGTGTAATACCATAAATCGCTGGTTCTGTAACGCCGAAAATCCCTGAAATAAAAGCTGGAATACTAAGTGTTTTTAATTTTTTATCTTTCGTTTTCATCCAAACGCCAAGCACAGCACCAATTTGAGCAAATGAAGCAGCAAATATAAGTGCTAATATTGGATCAACACCGTTTACTGCTAAATTGTTATAGCCAATCGGAACAACGCCCCAATGAAGGCCAAATATGACAAGTACTTGCCAGAAAGCACCGAGTAAAGCACCTGCTACTAATGGGCTTGCATGATACACCCAAAGCGTCGCCTGTCCTAAAAACTGCCCTGCCCACGTCGCAATTGGACCAATAACGAGAAATGTAACTGGTACAACGATTAATAATGTGAAGAATGGTAATAAAAATGTTTTCACAACATCTGGAATAACTTTCTTTAAAGAATGTTCTACTTTCGCTCCAAAATAAGCAGCGAGAATAATTGGAATAACAGATGATGCATAGTTCATTAAAATAACTGGTATTCCTAAAAACGTAATATGAATTGGTGATTCAAACATCGTTCCTGCAAATAGCGTATATAATGGCTCACTTGCTTTTAAACCGGATAAAGCCGGATAGACTAACGCTCCCCCAATTGCCATACCGATGAATGGTGATCCCCCGAATTTCTTACTTGCTGTATATCCTAAGAAGATCGGGAAGAAATAAAATAACGAATCGCCAACTGCATTTAATATTTGATACGTTCCTGACTGTGTACTTAACCAGCCTAACGCTACAAATAATGCGTTAAATCCTTTAATCATCCCAGTTGCAGCTAACACTCCTAAAATAGGAGTAAAAATGCTAGAAAGAATATCTATAAGACTACTCTTTTTCTTATCACTCGCATTTTCTTCCTCATTTTCTTGAAACCCTCCAGCAGCAATAACCGCTTTGTATACGTCGGATACATGGTTACCAATTACAACTTGATATTGTCCGCCGCTTTTCATAACAGTCACAATATCTTCCATACTTTTCAGTACTTCTGTATTTGCTTTCCCCTCATCCTTTAACTGAAATCGTAAACGAGTGATACAATGTACAACGCTATGTATATTTTCTCTCCCGCCAACATGTTTCAGTATGTCTTTTGCTAATTTTTCATACTTCATAGTAACTTTCCCTCCCTACAATCATCCCATTTATTATTTTTTATAAAAGAAAAAACCTAAACTAACCGTAACGGCGTGATACATACGAATCACTCCATTACAAGTCAATTTAGGTTTTGCCTGCCAAACAGTAACAATCCCGTTTATTCAATTACATAATTCATTACGTTTCGTTACACGATGAATGTGCAACGTTACATACACTTTTTCATCTTTTGAAAGATGACTATTATGTGCTTTTCGTAAGTATGCTTCAATTTTTTCTGTACAACAATATGCCTCTTCATACTTACTTTTCACTTGCTCGTATAAAAAATCATCATCGGCCGAGTTCAATTCCTTCTGCATTAAACGCTGCGCAAAATACCGTAAATGCGTTACAAACCGACTATAATTAAATGAACTTTCATCTAAGTTCATCTTATAGTGGTACTTTACAACATTTAAAATATCTTGGACGATTTTCGTCATCGCTACCGTTTGTTGCATCGCCGGCTCTCCTTGCTGCGCATTAACGAAATGTAGTGCAATTGACCCTGCTTCATCTTCAGAGAGTGTAAACCCAGTCTCTTCTTCAATTATGTTCAAAGCTTGTAGACCAATTTCAAACTCTTTCTGATAGAACCTCTTAATCTCCCAAAGCAAAGTATTTTTGAGATCCATTCCTTCTTTATGCCGAGTTAAGGCGAAACTTAAGTGATCCGTTAATGTAAGATAAATATAATCACTTAAAGTCCCCGGCAAAACTGTCTTAGCAAACTGAATAATTCTCTCGCTAATCTCTAAATTTTCTACAGGAATTTCAGTTAGCAACCTAGCAAGTTTCTCTGATAATTCTTTTGTTTCTAGCACAAAGGTCTTTTCTATCTTAGATTCATCAATCGTATCGCCTATTTTTTTCTGAAATCCCAAACCTCTGCCCATCAGTACAACTTCTGTCTCAGTATCCTTCATCGTACAAACAACATTGTTATTTAAGATTTTATGGATTCTCATATTGTTCCGCCTTCTTCTTCTTTAAGTCACAAAAGGTAATAAAAAAACCTAAACTGATTCCAAAAGCCACACTACACCCGTAGCCTCTAGATCAATTTAGGTTTTGCCTGCCGAACAGTAACAATCCTTTTACTTATTAACTTACCTTTATTATACACAAAGAGTAAGCGGTTGCAATAATAAATTATTGAATATTTTTTTACAAAGAAAAATACTAACAATCGATCAGCTGTTGCTTACATTCATTACAAGACTAGTTATATACATCATTATATTTTACAATTACCGTAGATAACACATACCTTCCACTACATGTACAATTTTGAATAATCAAGCACAATTTTTAATAAAATTCCATATAGACCCATTAATGGTTAAAATGTTATAATAAAACTACCCTACATAGTTACTCATATTCAAACTGAGGAACTAGCGTCTTATTAAGCAATGCGCATAACTCAAATAAAAAAGACACTTTACAGTGTCTTTTTTATTTATTTTCATAAGAATTATCTCTTTTATAAACAAAATCTACTCAACAACAAAGGAGAATATCGAATGGAGAATACTGTATCGAGAGAACTACGTAACATACGTATATGCCTTATCATCTTGATCATTGTCATTGCGTTTTGGGATCGTGAGAAAACTGTGGAAATCACTGACCACGGTAGCGATCCTATCGTAAACACGAGCAATATGACCCCAGTTGGCGATAATACATTTGCCTATAAAGACGAATCTAATCAAATTAAAATATTTAAATTTAACCCAGATACAAATGAAATAAAACTAATAAAAGAATTTTATGCTAACGAATATTAATTACATAAAGGCATCTTAAGGTGTCTTTTTTTATTTTCAAAAGGACCTGCTCACGTTTATGCATCAAAACATAAAGTAAATAGAATCCGTTAAAAAACACGAGTGACCCTTTGTTTTCCCCTCTTATTAAAGGAGGAACTATTATGGGATTTGGTGGTAGTTGCGGCGGAAGCTGCGGTTTTTCTGGAGGATTTGCTTTACTAGTTGTATTGTTTATTTTATTGATCATTGTTGGAGCTTCTTGCTTCTGCTAAAAAACTATCGGAAAAGACACTCTTATATGGGTGTCTTTTCTTTGTAAACTAAAATGTATGTGAAATGAAAACATAGTAAAAACGGGATACTTACTCAAATTGTTTTTCACCTTATAAATTATATCCAAAAAGTTGGATAGCTCCTTTTACTACTCATATTATTAATAAATAAAGCAATAACTACAATAACAAGGGAACCAACTAAAGCCGGTGTTACTAAATAACTCCAACTGTATGCTCCTAAAATAACGACAATGGGATCAGCCCCTGCCGGAGGATGCGTTGTTCTTGTTAACATCATAATAGCAATCGACATACCAACTGCTAAAGCAATTGTCCAATATTCATTCCCAAACAAATGATATATTGATAGACCAATGAAAGTTGAAATCAAATGTCCTCCGATAATATTACGCGGCTGAGATAGCGGTGCATTCCAAACTCCAAACGCTAATACACAACTCGCTCCAAATGGAGCCATTAGTAATTCTGTAGAAGTTATACTCGTTAAATATGTTAAGGTGAGAATCGTTAAAAATCCCCCCAATAATCCCGTTAAAGAGTCCTTTATATTTACTTGTAATGGACTTCTTCCTTTCCCTTTCATTTTTGCAAAATATCGTACACTTATTGGTTGATCCTCTTTCTGCTTAGCTGCTGTTATATTACTCATCATTCTCCTCCTTTATTTACCAATAATTATATTAAGAACAAACTAACCAGTCAATATTAATTTTAGAGGTTAGTTTAAAAATACAGAAAAAAAGAATCAACTGTTATAAGTTGATTCCCTAAACTTCTTCAGACTTTCGAACCTGAAATTTTGCTACCTTTTTTCGGTTCCCACATATTTTCATAGAACACCATTTTCGCTTTCCACTTTTATCTATAAATAATAAAACACAGTCAGGGTTTGAACACCTTTTAAGAGAAATAAGCTCATTTGATGCTATTAACGTTAAAGCATCAAATGCAATTAACGATACAAGTACATCCTCAATTTTTCCAACTGGAATAGGTACTAAACTCTGTTCAATAACTTTATATGTAAATGGTGCCTTCTCAATTTGTTTTTCTAAATACGTAATAAAATCATCAGAAATTTCGTGCTGATCGGCAATTGCCTCAAACTGTTTTCTCAGTAATTCTCTTAGCTCTAGTATGCTAGATGTAACTTGATTCATTCGCTCTTGAATTCCTATAAGTGGTTTTTCGTCCGAAAAAGGAAGATTAACCTTTATTACATGTAGCCATTCTAATACATCTTCATCTGTTATTAATAAATCATAACGTTGTCCACGCCTAACTAACTCTGTATTCACTAAATCTAATGAGAGATTTCCAGATATAAGCGGGAATTGTTTTCTTTCCTGCATGTACTCATCACCTACTCTTTAAACAATCATATTCCAAATTAATACAGAAGTGCAACTTTTTTATAAACTACAAAGTATGAAGACCAAAGCCTTTAGCCATAATTATGACTAAAGGCTTTTTGTATATAACTTAAAAAGGAGCTGACTGTATGGAACATAATAAAAACGGGATGCTTGCTTTAATCGTTCTGTTTGTAGGACTAGCTTTTTTTGTTTTCGGTATGGTTTATCATTTATGGGGAACGGTTTAAAACGAAAATGAATCGCATCGTTAGAAACGTTCTCAAACAACTCTATCCCCACCTACAATTTGTGAATAATCCTTGAGATAATCTCCTTACATACTACATGTTGTAAAATGATAATAAAGTTATTAAATTTTAAAAGCTCAAACAAGCATAACCCCGTTCTAAATTTAGGACGAGGTTATGCTTGTTTAATTTTTAAAGTAAAATATTTACTACACTAAAAAAATATAATAATAAAGTCATTTAAAAATCTAAGTTTTATCCAACAATAGCTGCCGTTTGTTGAAAAGAAAAAATATTGCTTTTTGAAAAAATTTATAACATATATTTCTTTCTCTTTGTTCAATTTAACCTTATTTTTCTAACAATAAGGCTATAGTTTGACTTCCTCCGTTGCCAGTTTCACCAGAAACATCATCGTAAATTTCTTTTACAGTAAACCCTACAGCAGTTACCTCTTTGATGAATAATTCTTTTGTGAAGAATTGATACCAAATGTTGTAAGTTTCTATTTTATCATCGGTTACCACTGTTGTTTGTTCTAATGTTACTCTATCAGGAAATTTGAGATTTCTACCGATAGCTAAATAGCAATCCTTTGACCAGAAACCACCATTTTCATTCATACTCCAATATTGTTCTTCCTTGAACTGATCAAATTTATTTTGAGAGAAAACATCCAATAACAACTTTCCACCATCCTTCAGACTGTTCCAAATGTTGAAAAGTAATTTACTACGATTTTCAGGCGCAAGAGCACCATAATCACAATATATCAATAGGGCCAAGTCATACATATTTGAATCATTTAATTCCAAATAATTTTCATAACGATATTCAATATCATAATCTAACTTTTTTGCTTGTTCTTTAGCATAACGAATTGAGTTTTCAGAGAAGTCTATCCCTGTTACTGTATAACCTTTTCTAGCTAATCGCTCACTATACAGACCTGGGCCACAACCTAAGTCTAGTACTTTTTGACAATATTTTTTGGGAGCTATTTGTTGGATAAATTCAATAGATTTATCAATAAACTGAAAACTCCTACTAGCTCCTTCAGTATCAGAGCTTAAATGAACCTCTAATAATTTTTTAGCAATATAAGGATCTTGCCAAAAAACATTATCAGTTTGTTCAAATCGTGAAGGTACCTGCAATTGATTTAATAAATTATTCATAAAAACTTCCTCCTAAAAATTTTTAAACACAAAAAAACCGCAGAGCTTTACTCTGCGGTTAAAAAAGAGAACAAGTCCGTAGAGTAAAAAAATCAAATGGGCATACCGAATAAACACATAAAAATGCGTATTTCAGTTTGCTTCAAATTGATTTATTTACTCTTTTCCAGTCATAACAAAGTTCCCGAAAACCAAACTTCTGCTATGCCGAACTTCTTCACCTATCCTTTTAGTGTTTGTATAAATATAACAGACCATAAACTACGAGGTCAACTACTAGTTTAACCCATTATTCAAGGATATGGCCCGATTGTTGAGTAGAATGAATTGCATTTTCAAACAACTTTTTACATGTAAATTTTTTTATGAATAGATACCTATTAAATAAAGAATGAGAAATGTATATTGAATTCTATAAAAATAGTGTTGTGCTACTCAAATTGGTCTTGTCTCAAAAACAGATGCTACCAGTTCATCGTCTATACTAAATTATCATTTGTAATGGAGAAGCAAAATAAAACTGAGCATGTGAATTGAATTTCTCTGTGATGTTCAGTTTAAAAAATATGTTAGACTGAACAACGGTAGTTTCATTAGATTTTCCTCTTGTTACATTCTTAATGTAACAAGATAAAGATGTATATTAGTGAATAATTTTGATCTTGTAACAAAATTTAATCTCAGTCGGAAGTTCAACTGCTAATTTTGCTGGTTACAAAGCAGACGATTGATAGACGAAACTAGCTTGATTGAATCCTTATTTGTAACTACTCAGCTTCCTCACGGAAGCTTTTTTAATTTTACTAGTTTCATATGCCTCTCATTTGTAAATACT
>NZ_JAEHBI010000129.1:0-3146 GCF_016483705.1 Bacillus cereus group sp. N6 | reverse complement strand
TATCCCTAACTGTTGTACATCATATTTGTGAATATCTAACACTTCTTCGGGTACAATGGATAAAGTAGTCCCAAATTCATGCTGTATAAACGGCACGAACCTTTTGAAACATTGTCGTATATTTCTGTCGGATTTGCTCCTACCAATCCGACAGAAAAGAGGTAAGGGCAGGAATATACTGATTTCGGCAGAGAAGTTATTTGATATATCACAATAAGCAAAATCAAAATTCTTCATCTTGATAAAAAGACGATCAAACTTTTTTTCTAATCGTTCTACTAACTCCTGCGCATACTGGTACACAGTGGAGGTTCCTTCATAAAAATGTTATAGTACGTCTTGTTTATACTGCTTTTGATTAGAAGGAACATGCAGCAATTTTCATAAAAACACAATCGTCTCTTATTAATGGAACGTCACAGGAAGCTTTCTTATTTTATGATACAACGGGGCTCTATAATCAATGTCTCATGAATTAGCAATATTTTCATGTCATAACCCTGTTTTTCCGTTGAATCGCAACGGCGAGTAAATAGGCGAGTGGTTGTGTATAGCCAGGATAAAATTATATGTCTAACTTTTGTTCCATTTGTGTAATATAGGGACAGACATCTATTTCATCAGAAAAAGGCCATCCTTCCCACCCATACGTGGTAACGTATAACTCGTAAAACATATATACAATATGTGCTTCTATCCCCACGATACGTAAAGACCTCTTCTACAACTCTAAATCAAAATAAAGGAGATACCTTCGCACGCGAAATTGCATATCTTCTCGCTGAAAGGAAGAAAATATGCTGGTTTGAGATGAATGCGGCGGTTTGTGTAATTCCACACCATTTCTTTTCATTAGCTGGATGTGCTATTCCGGCAGGAGCTAATCTTTTAAATAGTGTAAATCTCTTCAAACCGTTTTCACTGTACAGTAATCCTGTTCGGCAAATTCACCTACGGTATGTCACCTTGGATCTTGTAATAACATGTTGAGAATTTCTTGTTGTCGTTTATGTGTAAACATAATCTATGTCATCCAGTCCCTTCTTATTGGAATGAATGTACTCATTTCTTTTTTGTTTAGTATAATCAAATCGACCCAGAATACAAGTACTGTTTATCTAAGTATTTCGTATCTATTATGCTCTATCCACTTTAAACGAAAAGATGCCCTACCTTTTTATAACATTCCCACCTAGATTTCCCCTTTATTATCCAACAAAATTTTAACGTTTATCAATTTCACCGAATTAGCATATACTATTTTGACCTCTTACTTTTTGAACCATTGTTCATAACTCACACACATAACAATGATAAATAAGGGTTTTATAAAACGGGTACACGTGCCCATTTTATTTTTGTATCACTCTTCGTTTCTACTACATATACATTTTTCTCTTGAAATTTCCTTATTACTTTTCTTCGCTTTATACACTAAAAGAACAACTGTATGCTCAGCTGTTTTCTCTTCAAAACTTATTAAGTGCGAAGCATTCCTTTCTCGGTCCCCTCAAAGTGTTTTAGGCAACTCATAAATATGTTTCTATTTAAAAAAATCAGCATACATTGTAATATAGTCAAAGTAACTAATCAATCACTACACCTTTCCGGAACAGTGAAAAGTTACTCTTTTTTATTTCACTCATATACTCATTTTCTAGAAACAAAAGCATCTGTTTTATTAATTAAAACTAGACAAAATAGAGGAGTGAACAACTTGGTTTCTTCTGATTTTAATTGCGCTAATATGATCTGCGCACCACACAAATCTCATACACTTCCTGCCTTCGGTTTTGCTTTCAATGCCACTACACCTCAATTTGCAACATTAGAAACACCACTATCTTTGCCTAGTACCAGTCCAAATCCAAATATAACAATTCCAATCATACATGATACCCTAAGTACGGGAACTGGTATTAGAATGCAAAAAAATGGTATTTACCAAATTAGTTATACACTCACAATCAGTCTGGATAACATTCCCGTGGCACCAGAAGCTAGCCGCTTCTTTTTAACACTAAATACACCCAATAATATCATTCCAGGATCTGGAACCGCAGTGCGTTCTAACATGATCGGTACAGGCGAAGTCGAGGTCTCTAGCGGCGTCATTCTCATTAACCTAAATCCAGATGATCTCATTCAAATTGTACCGATTGAAGTAATTGGTACAGTAGACATCCGTGCTGCTGCATTAACCGTTATACAACTGGGCTCATCCTAATTTGCTTTCACCATATCAAACTTCAACGAATTTACCAAAAGAATGCCTCTTTCTCAAACGTCTGAAAGGCGATAGCCCACCGATATACAGGAGATGTATTTCGGTTGAGTATAGCCAAAAACTGTTGCTAAACTACTTAGATACAGTTCTTTGATCACTTGATATAGGAGGTTTCAGGGAGAAAATAGCCTGTGAAAACCTAAGGCCATTCGATTCCTGCGTAAAATATCAACCGTACCAAAAGAGCATCTAATCATTGGATATCTAGTGGCTAGGAGTGGAACACCTCGAAGTGGCTAACAGGGAGTCGAAAGGTTACTTTCATCGCCGAACTAAGAAGCTCCTACTTCAATTTTTGCTCAGTGACGATTAGTTCACAGCCCTTTGATGATTAGGAATTGTTGCAATTCACGATAAGCCGAAAAACAGGAGTTTGATTTCAAACTCCTGTTTTTCGGCTTATCGTCCATAGATAGTTTCAATACCTTTTAATGTATACGAAACATGCAGAAAACATTGAAATTCTATGGATTTGGCCAAACGTCTCTTTACATGTCTACGATCCTGCGCCATTAAATTGTTCAAGCACTTGATTATACAATCAGTGATATATTTATAAAAACTTTGTTCTTTTAATTGGTTCGAGACGCAAAATAATGTTAGATTCTTGTCTGTTATGAGAACTACGGGTTCCCCAAACGTTTTATAAAGATATGCCCCTTGTTCTTTCGCTTTTCACGAAGTCAAATATCTAATGTATAACCGTCTTCATCAATCACATGATATAGGTAATGCCATTTTAATTACGCTTAAAAAACTTTGTAAAATAACCAAAAAAGAAGACCATATAAAATAATAGAAGTTAGAAAAATAGCCCGCCACTAACCCCTTTTTGGTTAGATGGAGGGCTATTTTTTTC
>NZ_JAEHBI010000128.1:0-3192 GCF_016483705.1 Bacillus cereus group sp. N6 | reverse complement strand
TGGCATGACTCCGTATCAGTATTCAAAATCAATTGCGTAATCTAATTGATGTTCCAGTTTTTCTTGACCAGGTCACATCCTATTCCTCAAACCATTTTTCTATTTTAATTCCATTTAGAAAAATTTGCAGCAGAAACCTATTAACTTATGGGCTACAATACCATGACCATATAATGCGCAATTATTTGTGTGTTCTAATGTTTTAGCGTTTTATTTTTGATTAAGTGCTGGTCGCAAACACTTTATTAAGATATGAAAGATACTAGCTTGTCAGTCTACGATAGAACGGGGTTGACAACTTAGAGAAATCCTTAATTATTGGCTATATCATGATATATAAGGTTCTATAGGTATTCACAGTGAAAGAGCTTGTTTCATAGTATATAAGAAACGCTGTATTAAGATTTGAAGAGACTAACTATGAAAGATTCAGGGGTAAAGTATGGATGAAAAAGGTGGAAAAGTTTATAAATAAAGGCTATTCTTTATCAAAAGAAAGGTGATCAAAATGGAGCAATTACAGGATGTCAAAAGCGATATACAGGAAGTGAAACAAGATATAAAGGATATCAGGATTGAAATGAAAAGATTAGAAATGCGTACAACAGGGAATGAAAAAGATATTATCAATATTAACAAACAATTGGATAAAATCAGTGCAAATACAACTTGGATTCTACGCCTGATTGTGGGTGGTATCATAGGGACTATTCTCATGTTCTTATTCAAGGGTGGCGTATAAAAGATAGATTTAGTGACCTACTGACGAATTATCCAAGATTGAAGTGGGAGCTTTTCAGTTCCGTGACGAAAGAAACCTTTTGAGTCCATGAGTGTTACTTCGGTGTATCTCTTCTTAGATATCCAACGATTGGACGCACATTTGGAAAAAGTTAATATTTTACACAGGAACCGAACTGCTTGGCTTTCGCACTCTATTTTCTTCCTGCAACCTTCTGTATCTAGTGATCAAAGAACTTCATAGGGCTAGTTTATCAAACGTTTTTGGCTATGCCAAGTCGAAATGCCTCTCCCGCCTATCATTGAACCATCGCCTTTTATACGCTTGAGTAAGGATATTTATTCCAGTATGTTTTTGAAAAGGAAGGGATTCCTATGAAAATACATTTTATCTTATAGGGAATATTTTTCTGATTAGACCTCTTGATTCTGGAAGAATCTTGCCGTGAACACAACTTATCCAATTTATAGGTAGATGTTAATAAATCATCAAAATGAATATATAACTCCAGCTGTATCAACTGCAGATTTAGAACATCCAGATCCGAAAAATAATCTAAATTTTTTTATATGTTTATCCTACGAGGTACTTACACAGAAAAGAAAACAATCGGCTTAAAGTTGGACAGGGGGTACTTAAACCGCACATTAGATACTATATCAAAATAGTTAGTAATCAATCCTTGGAATAGCTATAAAACGGTGACAGCATATTTTACAGATTGTCGAATAAATGTGGGCAGTGCTACTCATAATACGTTCGTTTATAAAGATCTAAATAATTCGATTCAAAAAGCATCTCCACTTCCTTTCTATACAAATTTTATAGGGAATTTAGGCTCGGAAAATCTCAGATGGTATATGCTACGTTTCCAAGGCAATAACGAAATGGATTTTATGTTGTGCAACCAGAGAAAATATTATATAAAATGTTTATAGTTATGATGATGTTTTAGGATGATACTAGATAATGGTTACAATGAAATAGAAAAAGTTAGAGTACTTCTTTTTTAATCAGTATGTATAAGATATTCATACTGATTTTTTGTGTGAGATTTAAAAAATTTCTCAACTTTCAGATGTTGATGGTCGTTTACAGATTTTGTATGATTCAAATAGGATGTTACGTTTGTAAGAAATTGTGTTAAATGAAGTTCATTGTGTATAAATAGAGAAAGAAAATGTACTAAATCAAAATTAATTAATCAGTAGCATTGATTTTTAAGCATTTAATACACAATCTATTATTAAATAATTAAAGTATAGGAGAATGTTTATGGGAAAAAGAGCAAAATGGTTGAGTAGTATTTTAATTTTTTTTGTATGTGTAATAACTATGGGAGTCATACGTGCACAAGCTGAACAAATTAATAAGCAAACCATATATGGTAAACAGGATAATTATCTTTACATGGGAACAATGGATTTAAAATCGCAAAATTTATTCTAAGAAAATGGTAGAGTATATTATCGATTAGCACCTTCTGGTGCAATGGATGCGCTATCTCCGGTTGCTTTACCTCCTCATATAGGGGAGCAGTATCTGGCTCATCGAGCTTCTTTAGAAGGGTGGATGATACAGGTGTATATGAGACAAACAGAAAATTTACCAGGAAAATGGATCCAAGAAAGAAAATTAGATTTTTATAATATATTTAGACAGTATCAAGGAACAGCGTATCAATATGTATTACCGTTTTAATTAAGATAAAGAGAAATGCATTCTGATTATATTAGTCTTTTGAATAAATGTAAGTATTTGGATTTTATTTATACTAAATGAATTATTTGCACAACACTTTATTTCAAACAACATTCCCTTGAACTACAAAATAATTGAGAAAATAAAGGGAGATATTTTGAAAAAAGTAGCATTCTATCCGTCGTTAATCATGCATACACTATGTATACACCTAGATAATCACCATGTGTGGGGCACCTTTATCGGGAGGTGAAGGTGTTTTTTTATATTTTAAACATATCTAGTGTATCTCTTACATTTATTATATTATTTTTGTTGTATAGTACAACATTCCATTTTATGAAAAAGTAATCCAGTCTTGCTATGCTGGATTACTTTTTCATTATTCATATTTTACACAAAAAGCGCGATTTTTCACTCCTGATGCAACAAGTACAGATTACTAATAACAATTACGGTTCTGTTGTAAATTTTTCTAAGTGGTTCTGCTTTAATTGGTAGATAAAAAGATGACTCCTCTCTGAGAATCATCTTTTTTGTAATAGGGTATAACAATAAATAATACAAATAAAGCTACTATTTATAAAAACTACATATAGTAGCTTTATTTCTTACAGATACAACAGGGTACCTTTATAGGATATATATGTTACCTAGTCAAATTTGTGAATGATATTTGTAACTACTCAGCTTTTTCAGACAAAAAAGCAGGCCAAATACATGTTTCCGATTTGAAAACATGAAAAAAA
>NZ_JAEHBI010000127.1:0-3229 GCF_016483705.1 Bacillus cereus group sp. N6 | reverse complement strand
TACTCAGTATTTACAAATGAGAGGCATATGAAACTAGTAAAATTTAAAAAGCTTCCGTGAGGAAGCTGAGTAGTTACGAAATTTTTATGGAGTAATCATCAGATTTTCGTATTATTTATAAATGGACCAAATAATACGAAAATGAAAGAACATATAATAAAAGATCGGGATAAAGCCAAAATAGAACTTACTATTTATATATCTTATATATTTACAATAACTTTTCTCTGTATAATAGGGATTTTAAATTTTTATTTTAGTATTAATAAATTTATTATAATTTCTGTTTATTCAGCATCTGAAAGCGCTATTATTAGTTTTATATCCCAAGGAATCATAAATAGCTCAAAAATGTTACAGGGATCTAATTTAAGTGATTTTTATTGTATAAAGAAGTTTGAGCAAAAAAATTATTATAATAATTTACTTTCTAAGTTTCTCTCAAGAAACTTCATAGCAATCCTGATTGGTTATTATCTTGGTGTAATCATTCTTTACGGATTATCATTATTTACAGCTATCATTAATACTAGCTCACCTAATTTAATTCTCCTTGATGAGCCTTTTGTTAATTTTGACATTAGGTCGAGGAAAGTTACTCTAGATTATTTGAAGGATCATATAATTCAGCATAAAGCAATTTTAATTTATGCAACTCATTCAACAGATACTGATGTAACGAGTTTTTCAAATAAAAAAATAATTTTAAAAAAAGATGAGCAACTCGATAAAGTAGTTCTGGAGAGTGATAATTGTGAAACCTAAATTATTTAGTATTAGTTTTATTGCTTGTTTAGTTATAGGAAGCTCATTTTTCTTTTTGGGATTTTTACTACTTCCTAATGAACAGTTTAGTCCTAATTTACAGCCTTCTTTCATTAGTATTATTAATACTAACTTTGAAATACATTTTACTACAATCATATTTTCCATTGTTAGTTTCGGATTTTTTTCTTTAATTTTTCTGTTCCAACAGTTTTTTCTTTAGGATTTGCTTTTCATAGTTTGATAGAAAAAACTTCCTTAAAAACAGCATATTCTTATTTTGCAGGTCATGGAATAATTGAAATCATAAATATGTTCTTCACTGCAGCAATAGGTTTATTTGTAGCAGAATGTTTTTGTTAACATGATTAGAAAGAACTTAATAAGAATTCATTTATCCTATTAGGAAAAAATCTTTTAGTGCTATTAATTATAGATTTACTACTTTTATTAGGTGCTGTATTATTAGAAACATATCTATCTCCATTATTAGTGACAGAAACCATATAATCTAGTTTTAACGTTTGATGTACAATTAATGGTTCTGGTGTTGTTTCTGTTAAAAACTTTCACAAGATTATGGAGCGAATAGAATTTATCCAAAAATTAAATTTACCTTTAGATAACGGTAGAGAAGTACATCAGAATCGCTTGCTACAAATGGCACGTGAAGGATCACGTTATTCTTATCTAGGTTTCATGAGCTCAAACGACATGCAACTCTTATGGCCTTTCTCATTCATATATGCTTTTTTAACAGATCAAGGAATAAAGATGCTTGAAAAACTAATGGATAGAATATTTAATCGTGGAGCAAAGAAACATAAAGAACATTTTCAAAAGGACAGAAAAGCGATTAATGAAAAGGTTCGTTTATACGCAAAAGTTGGAAAGGCTTTAACTGAAGCAAAAGAATTAGAACAAGACCCATTTGAATCTTTACAATCTATCATTTCGTGGGAATAATTTGTTTCAATTGCGTGACTAGGGGATATGATAAGAAGTTCAAGAGTAATAGAACCCCCAATTTAAAATGTTTTTGGTAACTACTCAGCTTCCTCACGGAAGCTGAGTAGTTACGAAATAACAAAGAAAAAAAGGACTTGAAAAATCAAGTCCTAGAACAATTTATTAGGTAAATTCTTTAATATAGACATTTTCATAGCTTTATGGAACATGACCTGTAAATGCTCTGGTACGTTTTCTTTATCTCCTGCAAAAATAATATGAGGATTTACGAAATAGTATGACAAATTTATACAAGTTTCTTATGAATGAATTTCCAACACAACAAGGACGCGATGCGACGCGCTATACATTATTTTTATTTTCCACAATTAGCACCCGGTTAGTTGTAGCTCCTCCGGCTCAAGTGTTTCAAATTGCGACGATGTTGCAGTCACTGTATACAACGTTATCAATCTTAGTTTCTGAATTCATTATGACAAATGTCACACGCAATCAAATTCTCAATATTTTAGCAGCTCTGGTTACCACAACTTCCGCTGTTTCTGGTGGAGGAGGAGCTACTGGTGCAACCGGACCCACTGGAGCTACTGGTGGTACTGGCGGGACTGGTCCTAGTGTCACGAATAATATTTATGTAACAAATTATACCTCTAATAACGTTTCTGTTATTGCGGGTACACCGAATCATGTCATTATGACCATTTCTGTTGGATTAAAACCAGAGGGAATCGGTATAAATAAAATTACAGAACGGATTTATGTTGTAAATTCCGGATCCAATACAGTATCCGTTATAGATGGATTAAACAATGGGGTTATTGCTACTGTTTCTGTTGGAAGTGGTCCAACAGACGTTGGAGTGAATCAAACGACGAACGAAATTTATATTTCAAATCGAGGAAATTCTACCGTTTCTGTCATAAATGGAATTAATAATACTTTCATTGCCACAATCACTGCTGGGGGTTCCATAAATAATATTGTTGTCAACAATATTACTAATAGAATTTATGTTCAAAATGGTAACTCTTCTAATATATCAGTAATTGATGGAAATAATCATGGAGTCATTGCTACTATTACTGTTGGAAATGGTCCTTGGGGTATGGGAATTAATGAAATTACTAATAAAATTTATGTTGCAAATTACGGATCCAATACAGTATCCGTCATAGATGGATCAAACAATGGTGTCATTGCTACGATTTCAGTAGGGACTAATCCACGTGAAATCGCAGTAAAAGAACCTCCGATTAATTAACATATTTAATCGATAGTTTTTTAATTTTATTTTTTATACTAGCTACCAATAATAAGGCGGTTTTAACGTTCCATGTCATATCTACACGTTATTTCTTGATTTCTTGCTTATCACGCCATTTCCGAGAGAGCTTAAACAATCGAAGAACTGTGAAAATCTACTGCTTTAGCTGTGGGTAGTTACATAAACTAGGTTAAATTGTTCACTATAACTATTTACTCTTTCTCCAAAATA
>NZ_JAEHBI010000126.1:0-3230 GCF_016483705.1 Bacillus cereus group sp. N6 | reverse complement strand
TGTCATTGCTACACCCGTCCTTTTATTTATGAATATTTCCAGTGTACACAACAACAATATTTTTTGCACCAGAACCCAAAATTGTCCATCTTGTTAAGGTATATTTTTCAATATAATTCTGAATATTTAGATTTTTTGTGAGTTGTAGTGGAGTGTCTAGTGAGTGTAAACAAAATAATACGAATTTAGATTTTTTTCCTTTTATAGTATAACATTCCTAAGCTTTCAATCGCACATGCAATTTTACATTCCGTTTTTATGTAATATTAAATAAAGAGGATTTTAAAGATACTTCTGATATAGAGAAACTTTAAGTGTATTTTGTAGAAAAAAGGGATTTTTTGTTTAATACAGTATTCTATTTAATAAAAATCTATTATGAGAAGGTGATATATTTGTCTATTGAAAGTGTGGAGGAATTTACTTATGAATTAAAATGCACCACTGGCTCACTCATGTTTGCTGTAGTCAGAAGTAAGTCTTTATTACATTTATTAAAACCATATCGTGTAATGACATTTATACATTTAGATAACAAGGAAAAAGAGAACCTTGTGAAAAGGGTTCTGGTGCAAAAACTTCAGGCCACTTGCAAATAATCTCTCAAACTTGGACATACTGATACTATTATTCTGAAAAAGGTGTGTGATCAGTATGAAAAAGGAAACTTCGTTTAAATGGAAGCACTATCAGCCAGATATTATCTTGTTAACTGTGCGCTGGTACCTACGGTACAATCTCAGTTTTCGTGATTTGGTAGAAATGATGGAGGAAAGAGGACTATCTTTAGCTCATACAACGATTATGCGATGGGTCCATCAATATGGGCCTGAATTAGATAAACGAATTCGACGTTATCTCAAACAAACGAATGACTCCTGGAGAGTAGATGAGACGTACATAAAAGTAAAAGGGCAATGGATGTACCTATATCGTGCTGTTGATTCTGAAGGAAACACGATTGATTTTTATCTAAGTAAATCCAGAAATCATAAGGCTGCAAAGCGATTCTTCAAAAAAGCTTTGCAGTCTTTTCATGCTTCAAAACCTCGTGCAATCACAGTTGATAAAAACCCTGCTTATCCAATTGCTATTACAGGGTTAAAGAAAGAAAAACAGATGCCGTTAGGCATTCAAATCCGACAGATCAAATATCTAAATAACATCGTAGAGCAAGACCATCGTTTCATTAAAAAACGTATACGCTCTATGTTAGGACTTAAATCTTTTCGTACAGCTACATTGATTCTTGCAGGAGTAGAAGCCATGCATATGATAAAAAAAGAACAGATTGATTTATGGGATCAGTCTGTTCAAAATCAAAAACAATTCATTCATCAATTATTTGGATTAACAGGGTAAAGAACGATTCCGGTAGGAATCTCCATCGTTTTTTTGGATATATCCTTTATTTGCACCAGAACCGGTATTCCATCTTTTTTAGGAGGTGAAGCATTTTATACTTACACTTGAGGTAATCCCTTTATAATTAACAGTATTTTCACTATTTTTGTGTATTAACAGGTTCTATTTTTAATTCCTTCAATCCCTCTTTTAATGTATCTGCATCTGTTTTCAATGTCTTCCAACTGTCCTTAGCTGTATCTAACATAGGTTTTAGGAATGCAAATCGATTGGCCGTTGCTTTTTCATCCGCTTTTTCAATACTATCGAGTACACCAGCATATTGTGAGTCTAAATCATTCCATTGATCTACCATATATTGAAGAGCTTGAGTGGCACCATCAATTGCTTTTGCCAATTCATCAATATTCTGAGATGCTGTAAACACAATTCGGTTCACAGCCCTTTTGTGATCTATCGTTTGATTTAGCGCCTCAAATGCTGGTCTTAATTCATTTAATTTTATTGTAGATTCAAAAAACATTATACCACCACTTGGTGAAAGCGCCCATAGGAATGACCATGGTGACCAATCTGGCTGGAATTGTCTATAATAGTTTATTTCCTCCATAATCTTTTTCAGATTAGCTTCGTCATCTTCAATACCAGTATCAGCATTTTTGCCTTTTAATATAGAACTGAGCATCGTTTGATGATCTTGAAATGATCGATTATCTTGGTCGACAGCTGTTTTTAGATTTTTTAAAGCATCAAGTAATGCAACCGCGCATTTTTGGTTCTTTTTTACGTCTGTTTTTAAATCCTCAATCCCTTCTTTTAACGTCTCCTTGTCTCCTGTATTTATTGCGTTCACTAGGTATTGATAGTACTCTTGAAACGTTGTATCAAACGTAATAATACCAGTCAAAGTATCTATAAGTTGTCGCTTTACTTTTGTATCCCAAGTCGAAGCATGCTCACGAGCTTTTTGTTGATCTTGTAGAATTTGGTTAGGTAAATCACCATGTCCTGCAAGATCTTTATTAGGATCAAGACCTGCAAAATTCACATCTGGATTCTTAAGTAACATGTAAGAATAGAGATTCATAGATTGCGCAAATGCACTAGCTTTTACTAGAGTTTGCTTCATTTTATCCGTATTACCCGACAGTTTTTCGTTTTCTGTATTGGATTGTTCAATTCCACTTGCAAACGTTGTAGCAGGTGAAGAAATAGTGGTAGCTGAAATGGCTAAAATAGTCGATAAAGCCATTTCTCTATAAGGTAGTTTCTTTAACATTTTTATACCCCCAGTATAAATTGATTACAATATATTTTTTGTATTACACATATTAGAAAATATCTAAATCTAAAGTGTAGTTTGTTACATCGATCTTACTCATTTTTAAATCCAATATCTTTTGCCACTAAATCTGCGGCCTGATAAATGTCACTCCACTGTTGCTTAGCTGCATCTAAATCATTTACGAGTAGGGAAACTTTTGATGGTTGTATAGAATCTATACTATCAAGTAGTACTTTGTAATTTGCCCCCATCGTATCCCATTGCTTTTTCATCGCTGTAAGCGACTCAATTGCCTGATCTACCGTCTGGTATAGATCCATTAAAGTTGCCTTTGCATTCGTAAGTGAAAGAACAGCCTGTTCAGCCACTGTACGTTGCGTACTTAACTGCTCGATTTTTTTAGAAACATCATTATATTGCGTTAGATTTTGTGATAGCATAACCCCGGTTGCCGTTCCTAAACCGATACCGGCTGCCCCTAATACAACTAGGCCTCCAACAATAAGCGGAGTTGCCATTCCGCCAGTCACTACAATTGCAATTGTTCCACCAATAGCACCACCAATTAATAGGAACGTAC
>NZ_JAEHBI010000125.1:0-3338 GCF_016483705.1 Bacillus cereus group sp. N6 | reverse complement strand
ATCCAACACAACTGTGCGAAAGATTGTGCTAGCATACATTTATTACTACAATTGTGTGCGAATTCAAGAAAAATTAATGTGCTTTCTTTTTACTGTCTACTATAAGAAGAGCATATCAAAGTTAAGGGAGTTTATTGTTTATGTACTGGTTTCAGGAATAAGAGAAGGAATAAGGACATGTAAATCCACCTCTATTATAACTTTTCCGAATTCTAAAGTATCTGTCTATATCTTGCATAAGAAAAGGAATAGATTAGGATTTATACTTCATTGTTGATATAAATAAATGTGAACTTCGGTTAAGTATTTTCTTCGTCAATATACTTTTAAAATTACACAACAGAGTCCGTATTTACCTAGTCAAGGCATACTACTATCAATGACAAGATTTTTAGAATCGATTTGTTCTAATTTTAAAGTATTCTCGACATAGGAAACAGTGGTTACATCCTTTAGCTCATTAACATCATTATAAAATTCAGTCTTAAGTTATACAGATTTTGTTTGATATTTGTGTTTCTAAATTTTAACAGACCAATTTGCATATTGATTAGAGCTTGAGTTTTCTATATAAGCGGGCACTGCGATAAATCTTTGATTACTTGTAGAATAACCAGAAAAGTTTAAAACAATTGCCAAAACAGCGCTATTAATTTGGAAAAATAAATACACAAAATACGTTATATTTGGATGCATAAAAACGTATTGATAATTCTATTTTTTTGTATTTTAAATATAGCAAAAAAAGGAAACAAGGACACCCGTTATATGTAGTTGTTTTTCGTCTTCAAGAGAGAATGATCTAGACAATAGCGTATTGTCTTTTAGAACCCTGTTTTTGATAAAAATTAATATACCCCCAATAACATGAGTGAGCTTGGTGAACTACTCGCCATTTAGCTTGAAGTGCAAGCTTCTTAGTTCGGCGACAAAAGTAACCTTTCGAATCCCCAAGTATTACTTTGGGCGTTCCCGCCTAGATGTCCGACGTTTAAACGCTATTTTCTTCCTGCAACCTCCCATAGCAAGTGATCAAAGAACTACATCTAGCTAGATTATCAACCATTTTTGGCTACGCCAAACCGTAATGCGTTTCCCACCTATCGTGTCCTATCGTCCTTCACACGCTGGAGGAAGTGGAATTATTCTAGTAAATTTATTAAATTTTAGCTTTCAAGGGCGATAAACGTGTTACAAATTGGTTTTTATTTTTGGTTAAATAAAGGAAAAACGTCTCTTATTAAAGAATTATATAAAATATATTAAATTGACAAATATAAAACGATATGTTTATGTTATTATTAAACTTATGTTAATGTGATTTTAACGATAATGTAAACGTAATGTTAAAATAGAGTGGTGGGTGGTATACGAATGGTTTACAAATTAGCTTTTGTTCAAAATAAGGGTGGTGTATTAAAATCATCAATGACAGTTAACTTAGCAGGCCTTTATGCGAAGCAAGGTAAAAAGGTGTTAATTGTAGATGCTGACCAACAAGGAAATTCTTTACTTTCATTTGGAAAAAATCCAGATAAATATCATATTACATTACATGATGTTTTAGTTCATTTTGTCCCGGCAAGAGAAGCAATAATAAATGTTTATAAAAATATAGATGTACTACCGTCGAATGAAATGATGAGTTTTTTAGATTTTGATATTTTACCTCACCTGGATACATACATAAATCCATTTCTTCTTTTAAAAGTGGCTTTAAAATCCGTTGAAGAAGATTACGATGTAATTTTATTTGATAGCCCCCCAAGTTCTGGATTGATTCAAAGTAATGTAATTTGCTGCACAGACAAAATTATCATTCCTTTTCAGCCAGAACAATATAGTGTAAGATCGCTTATAAAAATCATTGATGTCATTGATCAGTTTAAACAAAAACATAATGAAAATTTAAAAATTGCTGGAGTTGTAGCAACTCTCGTTCAAAAAAATACCAAGCTCCATTCTACAACAATAAAACAGGCCAAACGTTTTTGTGAAAAAGAAGATGTTCCTTTCCTAAATGCAAATATTCCTAGAAGTATTACTTTTGCAAATTCAATTGCTTATAAGAATTTGCCGCTGACTTTAGTAAAAAAAGATAATGAATTTGCATTCTATTATAAAAATTTATTTAAGGAGTTGAATGAACGTGAACAACCGCAATATAGCTGATTTATTCGCTGAAAGTGCATCTAGAGCCCAAGGTACTTTCGAATCAAAAGATAATATTAACATTAATGATATGATAACAAAACAAAATGATAATGAAATAGAATTGTTAAATAGTCAGGATGGAAGTGGAGAAAATGATGATATTTTAGATTTCTTAAAATTAGATCCTGACAAAAAGGTTGTTGGATTTCATTTAGATAAAGATATACGACAAGTTTTTAAAAAAGTATTAGGGAAAAATCCCCCGCGCGGTTCTCAATCAGAACTTGCTAATAGAATATTCCGTAACTTTTTTGAAAAAAGAGGATTATTATAAATTTTATATTACTGTATTTCTCGATTGGAAATATTTAACTCTTTTTATTCAGAGTGCCCTTTTAACTAAATCTTAAAGTACACTCTGGGCACGCTCTTAGTTTTTAATCATTACAACACTGGAAACAGTATTGTTCAGCACGATAAAGAATCGCATTGAATCAATGTAAAGCAGGGACTTATTATAAAAACATTGAGGACAATATATTAAGCCGTTCATAAGACATGCATGACCCTGTTTATTACTGATGACGATGTGCAACCCTAACGTTCCCAGCAGAACTCTTTTTCATCTATTTTCGTATTATCGAGGATTTGATTGGCTAGTTCAGTTAATTTTGGACGCTCTAGGATAGAGAATACGCGTTTTTAAATGTTTTTAAATGTTTTTAAATGTCTTTAAATCTGTATTATCTGAAATATTTTCATCTACTATAACTTGGAAAACCTTGCCTACTTTCTTAAAATCTCTCTGGTTTTCTGTATAATAGGTATATATTTGGTCTTTTGCAAAGGAAATGATATCATCCTTGTATTTTCTTATTTTATAAATAAAACTATTATTCTTTGATAACGATGGAAAATAAAGCATAGTAAATCAATATAGATAAGATATTCGTCAAACCGTTTTAATTTATACACGGAATAATATTCTACTAAAGAAGCGTAGTATTTAATGCTTTCATTAGAAATTTTTAGTTGCGGTAAAATGTTCTGGTGCAAATAAAGGATATATCCCAAAGAACAATGAGGATTCCTACCGGAATCGTTCTCTACCCTGTTAATCCAAATAATTGATGAATGAATTGTTTTTGATTTTGAACAGACTGATCCCGTAAATCAATCTGTTC
>NZ_JAEHBI010000124.1:0-3478 GCF_016483705.1 Bacillus cereus group sp. N6 | reverse complement strand
TGGCATGACAAGAAACCAAGGCTTTCTTTAGAAAACACTTGGCAGCTTTCGCATCTCGTTTACGACTTAAATAAAAATCAATTGTGTTTCCTTCTGAGTCGATCGCACGATATAAATACATTTTTTCCCCTTTAATCTTGATGTATGTTTCATCTACTCTCCAAGAATCGTTCGTGGCTTTCAAATGTTTTCGAATCCGCTCATTTAATTCTGGTCCATATTGGTGAACCCAGCGCATAATGGTTGTATGAGCCAAAGATAACCCTCGTTCCTCCATCATTTCTACCAAATCACGAAAACTTAAGTTGTACCGCAGGTACCAACGTACCGTTAATAAAATAATATCTGGTTGATAATGTTTCCACTTAAATAAGTTTTCTGGTCCCATACGGATCACACACCTTTTTTTAGTAGTAGTACCAGTATGGCCAAGTTGGATAAATCCTTTTCAAGCATTTTGGAATTTTTGCACCAGAACCACAAGATCATAGACATATCAAACGACGTTTTGTTAAATCCGCAGGATTTCAAAATCTTCGCCATGCTTCACGTACATTGAAAGGAATCGAAACGATTCATGCTATATACAAACAAAAGAGAAGTCACATTCCAGACTTCTCTTTTTCGACGTATAAGGAATTACAGCAACTATTCAGAATTTCTTAAACGATAACTGTATTTTGTAAACGGATTTATGTTTTTTCAAACTTTGCAACAGAACCGAGCTACATATGTGCTTATGACAAGGACCTTATAAACACGAGGGACAATATAAGATCCTTGCTATACAGATATGCGCGTTACTAATACCACAATCCTGGCGTGATTGGATACTTTACTAGATTACCACAGTAGAAGCTGCTATATACAACGGTTTAATGCCTTTACCAAATACTTCTGGTGCAAAGAGAATCGGATAAAAAGAAAGACGCCAGCTTCTCTAACAAAATCCATCTTTATGCAAGGAAAGTTGTTAAGCTGAATAATATGAAAATGGACTGATTCTAGATGAAGTTTATCCTCGAAGACAACAGAAGATGTCAACATATATTCCAAGGAGATACGATTGCTTTAAAAATGAAGTTTCCAATCAAACAAACGGAGGAAAAAAATAATGATTTGAAGTAAAAAAGCCCTATACAATAGGACTTTTCACACCGGAATTTGTACATAGAGCTTATTGTTAGAATAACAACAGTCATCTTTCCCGTTTATTGTAAGTATATCCGAATGCTTTGGAATATAAAACAAGTAAAATATTACAAAAAATATCCTAGTGCGCAACTAAGCACCTTTTCAAAACAATCACCTGCTTATGCACATGCGCAAAACGTACTTACACCTGTATTACATGATAAGACGTATGAATGAAGAAAGTCATGTATTGTTCTTACCATTCTTTTTTCTTGAAACAATCGATACAAAGAAAGCGAAACATTTTCCATTGTTTGATACAGATATACGGAATTCCTTACATATATTTCTATAACAGCAACTTGTATAGCATATCCAATAGAAGCTGACAATCCTTGCGCCGCTAATGATTGAGAAAATAATACAACGCGTAGTTGGCCACTAACCATTGGCCGTTCCGCTTGTATATTGGCAAATTGGTTTGCTCCTTTCATGGCATGCACAGTAATTTGAAATATTTATACTTTATTTTCTTTTATGCGTTGAGGAGCAATAAACATCATCCGTATTTGTTGTTTATACACTTCAACTATAACCGATTGTACAAGATTCACATCATCAATCCTTGTGTTTAGATAACAGCCAATCCTAAAACGAATAAGATACATCTGATTAAACTTCTTTTTACATATAATGATTGCATTATCAGGTAAAAAAGGAGAAATAGGGCATCTCTCCTTTTTGTATATCTTGAATATTTTATTTTTGAGCAGCATTCTGATCTTGATGATATAAAACAATGCGTTGATGTAAAGGCTGCACCTTCCTGTTTGTCCCAGAATAGAGGGTTTGAAACGCTTTGATTTGTTCTGGCGAAGCTTCTACAACTTCTTTCATCACGTACCATTCTACATTTTCCGAAAGAGGTGGTGTTGTTAAAGAACCAAGATAGTGGTAATAACTTTTATTGACTGGAATCATAGATGTAATGTCCAATGTTCCAGCTTCTGTATTTTTCTGTCCTGCTTTTACATGATCTAGCACATCTTGAAACCCTTTATTTTCTTTCCCTTCTTGAAAAAGCACACCAATGACTGCTAGGCGTCCATCTTGACTTTTATGAACAAAATGAACTTCGACAGGATAATGCTTCCCATTTATAGTATGTTCACTGGGGGCATGGAAATGAAATTGTGTAAATGCAAATGTTCGTCCATTGATTTGTGCTGTACCCGTATCATCGACTTGAATCGTGTGCCCATTATCCTCTTCATCCTGTACCGTGGTATTGTAATCGAGTTGTATGTCTCCTGCATCCTGCATCGGAACGATTTTTGATGTATCAATATTAATAGGCGATTGTGTATCTCCCGATTCTAGTTCCCAACGGTCTTGATCTTGATAATTGAGCTGTTCTGTTGTTACGTGTTGTTTTGGTGGAGAGCTCTCATCCTTTTTAGATGGGACCAGCTTCCCACATCCTTGTAAGATGAAAAGACAACACGCTGCCATTAGCATTCCTTGTTTTTTTATCATATATTTGCCTCCTTTTTTATTTGGTTGTAAATCAAGCACCTATTTATACTAGACTATAATTTCTTACTTTGGACTAACTCTTGAAATAATGTATAATCTTCGACTACTTGATGATAATAGTCCTCACTCAATTGCAATAACTGTTGGTTAAACTTTGGATTTTTTTTCATGAATGCCAAAGCATTTTCTGCAAAATGATGGGGAACATATGCTGGATTATAATCCTGATCTGCTCGTGCATGCATACGAGCGAACGCTGTTGCGGCGTATTGTACAAATTCTTCTACATCCGAAAGCTTATGAAAATCTGCTGACTCAAACTCATGATACCCAGGGGATAATTTTTTTACCGAATAGGACCGTCCTTGTGTATACAGGGTACCCAGATGCGAATCAACTTTCATACCTGTTGCAAGCGTCGCAATACGCGTACGCTCTGCATGTGATGAAAACCACCGGTTATATTCTTCTTTGGATAATTGACCTTCTGCAAACATCGCGGGTAGTTGCTGTTCTTTGACTTCCAACACAATATCATCTTCTGGTTCTGCCGTATCTCCTTCTATCAAGACATAAAAAATAGCCCTTCCCACACTGCCGACACCTGAATTTTGTTTATGTACCACAGCTTTTCGAGTAAAATACCCTTCTGACTTCGTATCAGCGACAGACGCTATACTTTTGATATACTCGTTCCATCCTTTTGTAAAATCTTCTTGTTCCTCTGCACGAAGGGAAACGAAAGAGGAATCATTTGGAAGAAAGACACGTTTTCCATTTTGCAGTAATGTAGTCTGCCCAAGAAACG
>NZ_JAEHBI010000123.1:0-3603 GCF_016483705.1 Bacillus cereus group sp. N6 | reverse complement strand
TTACCGGCGAGGGAGCCCCTCAAGGAGTGAGGGGTTGGGGAGTTTGATAAAGGGGGTCTGGGGATGTTTTCCCCAGTGGGTTTGGGCAATGCCCAAGGTTTGGTTTTTGTCACGTAGTGACTCGGCTATGCCGACAAGGGCCTCGTAGAGCCCTATGTATTTGATGCGATAGCGTCAATATACGGTATAGGGTTACGTCGCCTTGCTAGACTTATTGTATCAATTAATCTAGGGGAAGCGGTGGCACTTTATGTTGTTCTCTATCTCATTTAATCAATCTCACCAAAGTTCATTAAGCCATAATAACAGAGAAAATATTCATGGGAATCCTGGTATCGATCCAGTTAGGTTACATGAGAATATTTACTTTGTTCAAAAGGACATCCGAAGTATATACAAGGATGTCTTTCAAGAAGCGGTGGACAAGTATAACGAGAAACAAAAACGGAATGATCGTAAGATAAATGATTATTATGCAAAAGTACATAAAGATGATAAGACACATGAGCAACGAGAATTGGTTGTAGCGATTGGGGAAGGAAAAGATGACCCAAAGTATAGGGAGGCCAAAAAAGAAGCATTGAAGCGCTATGCTGAAGCGTTTCAAGAGCGGAATCCAAATCTAGCAGTTTATAACATGGTTTTACATGATGATGAAGCAAATCCGCATCTACATATTAACTATGTACCAAATTTCGAAAGTAGTCGAGGATTAACGAGGCGTGTCGGAATGGATAGAGCCTTGCAACAACAAGGCGTAGAAGGAACAGGAAGAAAGTTAATTGCGCATTGGAGAGAATTAGAAACGGCTTATATTGAGCAATTAGCGAAAGAACACATTCCGAATTTTGAACGTGCCAATGTAGGTTCACATAAATACATGAAGGTTCGTCAATATAAGAAATATGCAGAAACAAAATCATTTGTTGAAAATGAAGTACAAAAACAAGAAACGCAGTTGCAAGTGATTCATCATCATGTAGAAAATGCTGAGGAAAAAGTGAATGATTTACAAGTAGTGAAAAAGCAGTTGGAAAGTGATGTCGTTGATAAGTCCAAAGAGTTAGAAACAGTGAAACAACAAGTGGAAGTGAAAAGCTACAGCTGATTGGCCAACGTTATGTAGAGTTAGAAAAAAGAGTAAAACAAAAGCAAAAAGAATTGGATAGCGCTATCGATCAGGTACCAAATGAACCTATTAAAATTTCATTTTTGCGTAAAGAAGTAATAACAGAAGTACAGGATAAAATGTTTGGAAAAGCTGAAATCACGAAGAAACAGACGAGAAATTATGTGTTATCATTAGAACAATATCAAGAATTAACAAAACAAGTGAATGCAGCGGTTACTATCAAAAAGGATTATGAGCGTTTGAGAAAAACAGACTTTGTGAAAGAGTATCAAAGTTTAAAAATGACTGCAGAAGGTTGGATGGAAGAGAATCAAACATTGAAACAAGAAAAAGGTCAGTTACAAAAAGAAGTTAGTGTATTAAATAAGGAAATAGGTTCGTTAAAAGCCTATATAAAAGATTTAAAGGGAAATGTAAAGATTTTATACCACAATACGAAAAAAGTCTTTGGAGAGCGATTTAAAGCGTTTAGAGGGCTTGTTAAAAATGAATTGGATAGTAAGGGAGTTAATAATCATTTTGAACAGGAACATAAGAGGGAAATCAATAAACAACGAGGATATGACATGGAACGATAAAAAAAATTAGGGGAACTTTGTTTTCATCTTTAAGGTTATTGAAAACGTGATAGAATGAAAAAAGAGCCATGCGGGAACATGACTCTTTTAAAAGGGTATCCTACGAAAATACCAAAACTTCATTTATCTGATTATAGATTATCATAATTTGATTTATAATCAAATAGCAAAAAATAGGTGTTTTTGTTGATTCCCTCAATTAAGGAGGATTTAACTTAGATATGACAAAGAAAATTATTGATTTCGGACAAGCTGAACAAAAGGCAAAAGAAAGAGATAGTAAGATTAATAGCATTTATGAAAAACTTGAAGGTCGTGGTGGACTTTCTGAAGAAGAAAGAGTCATTATGTTACAAGTATTAAGTAAAATGTCTGGTGGAGAAGAGTATTTCATTGGTAAAAAGAAAAAATCTACAGATCGGGTGAGATTTGTCCAAATGATTACAGAGAATATTGATTATCTATGTGAAATTGGCTATTTAACTCAACCAGAAAAGGCATTTTTATTTGATATTTCAAGATTTCTAGAATTCAAATCAAATGTTATTGTTGAAAAAAATAAAGATGATGATATAAAACCGAATACAGCGTCTCCTAGTTATTTAGCTAAGAAATTAGGGAAAACAAGGACTTCTATTTCAAAAATGATGAACGAATTGCTTGAAAAAGGGGTTTTAGGAGTTGCGGAAACAGGTGTAATAACTGAAGATGGAAGGGCTTGTTCAGCAAGAACTTGGTTTGTTAACCCCAATATATTATGTAATTTACCTAAAGATGATATTGATAGAGCGACTCAACAAATTTTTTCAAAAGCGCTACGTAATATCAAAATCGAAGGTAATAAGAAAAAACATAAACTACCAATTTATTTATTTTAGATGTCAATTTTTATATTGACATCTTTTTTTATGTAGAATTTTCTATTTTTTAACACCTCATGTCTTATAAACCCTTGATATTACTGAATTTCTTTACCTTGTTCTTCTCACTCTTATATATAGGGCTAAAAGTTCCGCAAGGAACGGGTCGTATTTTTGAGAAAATCATTCAAAAATCTCCACCCTCAAAATCAAAAAGTCGGTTCGTTAATCCTCATCTAAAGGCTAACGCCTTTTCTTTTTGATTTTGTCCTTGCAAAACTTTTTTCGGCTTGTTTGTTTTTTTCGCCAAGCCGACAGACAAAAAGCAAAGCAATGCTTATCGACTTGGATTAACAAGTATACGAGCCGAACTGCTTAGATCATTCGTTCTAAAATAGTTCTTATTTTAATAAACGGATACGTAATACGTGGGGTTTCGTCCCCACACGGCGAGCCAGCACTCTAGCCAAAAAGCAAATTTCAAACCAAAAGATCACAATAAAACCATGTTAAGTAAAAAAATAAGCTGTCCATATAAATAGCTTATTTACATAATTTTTGTTATCAGTAGTCAATCTAAAAAATCAGAAAATCTCTTCAGATTTGAAGGGGCTTTTCGTTCATGTTCCATTACTACACAGACTCCAATAATCAATAAAACTTATGATGCATATCCTATACATGTGAGTTAACATAACGTTTTATTATCGGTAGCTAGTATAAAAAATAAAATTAAAAAACTATCGATCAAATATGTTATTTAATCGATAGTTTTAGGTTAAATAATCGGTGGTTCCTTAACTGCAATTCCACATGGATTAGATCCGACTGTGATTGTAGCAATCACTCCATTATTATTACCATCTATAACTGATACATTATGATATACATTATTAGCTACATAAATATAATTTAATTCTAAATCTATTCCTAAACCAAAAGGTATTCCTCCAACAGAAATAGTAGCAATGACTCCATTATTCGTTCCATCTATTACAGAAACAGTATCAGAGTTTTGATTTGCTATATAAAT
>NZ_JAEHBI010000122.1:0-3691 GCF_016483705.1 Bacillus cereus group sp. N6 | reverse complement strand
TATTCGTGCACCCAACGCATGATGGTTGTAGGATGAACCGATACACCACGTTCTTTTAAAAGTTCAGATACATCACGGTAGCTTAAAGAAAAACGACAATAGTAGCCGACGGCTACCAAAATAATATCTTTCTTGAATTGTTTCCCTTTAAAATATCTCATTTGTGATTCTCCTTACTCTTTTTTTAGAGTGTAGTCTCATTTAGAAAACTTTGCAACAGAACCATTAATAGCACCTTTTTTCGCAATGAAACTCTTGTAATTATAGTGCATTCAAATGAACATTTTTATCACTTTACAAACCAAGGGCAGCAACGCTTTCACATTTCAATAACTAGACTCATATCCTAAATTCAAATTGCATGAAAATATAAGAAAGGCGGGTAATACAAATGACTTCTAATATCGACTACACTTCCCCCTCAACCAATTTCACCCATGATTTAAATAAAAGTAATTTTTTTAAGAAAGATGCCCAAAATTATATAAACGTACTTGGCATAAAACAATTAAATACTTTAGAAAATACTTCTTTATTAGATATCTATTTAAGTACAGGAAATGTTGTAGAGCCACATATTCATCAAAATGCAGCTGAACTTGTTTACTGTATTTCAGGATCTGCTGTTGTTTCCTTACTTAATCCTTTTACAAACCAAATATTAAACTTACCGATAAAACCAGGGCAAGTTGCCAACATTCCACAAGCGTGGTGGCATTATGAAATTGCTACAGCAGATGGTACTCACTTATTAGCTATTTTCAATGCCCCAACCCCAGAAGTTATTTTTGGTTCAGATATTTTAAGATTAACTCCAGCCAATATGATGGCTCATACTTATTGCCTCAATGAACAACAATGGAAACAAGCGATATCTCCAATTCAATCTACTACAGTAATTGGTCCCCCAACAAACTGTAATCAGAACCGCGGCACGATAACCCCAACAACTCAGCCTCCTAACCAACAACAAAATTTATATTACCAAGATTCATACTATTTCCCTCTTTACTGGGGATATTAATTTATTTCATTAATAGACAATTATTGATCTCCTCGGAAAATACGTAGGAGATTTTTTATTGTATATCTACCATTCCTATTTTTTTCGTAACAATTAATAGAGTACATACATATACTATTTATATATTTAATTGGAGGTGATAGTACTATGAGTAATTATAACTATCGAAAAAACTACTCTAATAATAAAAATAGTAGTTCATCAACATCTTCTCAATCTTCCAATTCTCAATCTTCCAATTCCCAATCGCAAAGAGATTTAGCCGAACAAGGCTATGTAAAGAAAAAAGGATGTAACTGTAATAAAAACAAATAGTTTATTTTATAGATGAATTCTTTTTTAAAAGAATTCATCTTTTTTTCTGATCGGAAATTTTTCAATTTACATAACTTATTCCTTAAACGATAAAGTATAAATTATATTTTTTTATACGAACTTAACAAAGAGTAATTGTTCAATTAATTTATTACTTATTTCCCCAAAAAATATAGTCCTTCCTAAATTTATTAGGAAGGACTATATATAAACCCCTGTTTAATTTCCTACTAAACATTGTAACAAATTAAACGATATTAATACCTGCACTTACAAATCCAGCAACTGCAGCTATTGGACTTGCTGCTGTTAACGAAACATATAACAGTATTTTATCCCCAGCTGCTACTGGAATAGCTTCAGCTATGATCCCTGATGCTGTAGAACCAATCGCTATTGCGGCAAATGCTGGTGTTAATAATAGAGGTGCGCCTTGTACTGTAAACGTATTACTTGCTGCTGGTGCAGTTAATATTTGTATCTGTACTTGCACAGGTGATAATGGAGCTAATGCAGCTGTTGCACTAAAGAAACCAGCTAGTGACGTGATAGTTCCTGCACGTGGTGCTACGAATGCATAATCACCTACACCTAACGCTAAAGTGATACTAGTTCCACCAGTTAAAGCTACGCCAGGCTGACTAAATCCAAATCCAAGAAGAGTTCCTGTATTAGCTACTAATGCGTTAACTAACGCAGATGGTGTTGTACCTGAAGCGAATGGAATAATAGCTCCGCCACCAGTTGCTCCTGTTAAGCCTGTTGCTCCTGTTAAACCTGTTGCTCCTGTTGGACCTGTTGCTCCTGTTGGACCTGTCGCTCCTGTTGGACCTGTCGCTCCTGTTAAGCCTGTTGCTCCTGTTACTCCTGTTGCTCCCGTTGGGCCTGTTGCTCCTGTTACTCCTGTTGCTCCACCAGTACCTGCTGGACCTGTCGCTCCTGTTGCTCCCGTTGGACCTGCTCCGGTTCCTGCTGGACCTGTTGGACCTGTCGCCCCTGGAGTAGCATTGATTAATTGAATTAATAAATTAAAAAGAAGTTGTAAAGTTGCAGAATCAACATTTGAGTTGCAGGATATAGGGATAAGATCTAAAGCGAAGAAGAATTGTGCAAGGGCGCTATAAAATTGTTGCAATAATGTTGACAATTGTCCTAAATTAGGTGCTGGAGATTGTAATAAAACTATAATACTTTGAGTTAATTGTTTCAAAAAATTAACTTCTGGAGAAGGTAATAAGGAATTTAAGAAAATTAAAAATTGATTAAATAAATCGAGTAACACTAATCTGTTTGCATTACTTGGATTTGCAAAAAATGCTGAAATAGCTGATACTAATGAGTTTAGTAAAGTAATTAATTGACTTAATTGTTCCCTAGTAATAGGAACTGACTGTGGATTTTTACAGCAATCTGCTGAAAAAACAATCTGATTGCAGTTATTATGATCAAAACAATCATTATGTTTCATTTATTTCCTCCTTACTTTTCTTATAGTTGAGTGTTTTCCTATTCTAAGTACTATAAAAGATGCGATTGAAAAAAGTAGTTGAGTTATATGTTTCTCTTAAAATAGGAAACATGAATGATAATCAAACTTGAAAACGTTATTTAATTATGTTCATGACTCACATATTAATTATATGTTTTTAATAATTGACTGCTTAGATTAAACACCTAAACTTAAGAGTTTATTTTATTTTTCCACGTTTATCTCTTAGAGCCAAAGACACATTTTAAGTTGAATACAAAACTCGAATTTACGATTAATATACATTCCGCAAGTAACAACATCATTTTTTCATATAAGTAAAGAACATTTCTTTACTAAAATTGGGCTCACCTTATAAAGGGGAAGCCGTTTCTATTATAAAAAACTCTCATACAATATAGTGGACAAGTTATTTTATACTTCGTTCTAATAAAATATTGTAAGGAGTGAGAATTAATTGCCAATCATCCAACCATTTATGGCATCTAGAAGATTTACATCTACACTAGGAGCTGGAACCGGAACAGGTGCAGCTTTTGCAATTGCTGCTACAGCTTGTTTAAACGATGCTGGTACTACTGCAACTGCTTTTCCGACTTTTACGTATTACAACTTTTATGTAAACGGCATTCTTCAACCTAGTGTGAACTCCAGTATTACTACTGGACCTACTGGTGCTATTACAATTCCTGGCGGAGATGCATTAGACGGCGGAATTCCAATTACAATCGAATTTATCGTCACTTAGTTTAACTACTTTAATGTAGAACAAAAAGACAGATTCTTTGGTCTTCCCCCCGTCAAGTAGACAACTGTAAAAAAGACTATGCAGCCATCGAAATTCGATATTCGATCGGAGCTCG
>NZ_JAEHBI010000121.1:0-3736 GCF_016483705.1 Bacillus cereus group sp. N6 | reverse complement strand
AGTCTGTTCAAAATCAAAAACAATTCATTCATCAATTATTTGGATTAACAGGGTAAAGAACGATTCCGGTAGGAATCCTCATTGTTCTTTGGGATATATCCTTTATTTGCACCAGAATCAAAATTCTTAAGTTGATGGGCATGGGTGCAAACCTCGAATGCTGTCAAAATGTATACAAAAATATAAACTTAATTCTGAACGTTAAGTTTATATTTCTTATTAAAATACACGTTCTCATTCTAAATTTCGAATGATTTATTTTTAAAATCATCAAATATTCATTTTAGAATTATTATAAATTTATTTTTGCACCAGAACCAGTTGATGGACATGTGATACTATTACTCTATAAAGGTTAATAGGCATGCAGCTGTACCCCCATATAAATTTCTCAACAAAAGACAACTACTATTTTACAAATTAATCATTTTAAAAACTCAGTTTATTTTGTATCATGAAGAGAAGGTCTCACAGATTATTCCTATCAGATGTTGATTAGTTTTGTAGATTTAACAACGAGCGGTATAAATATCAGTTATATAAGTCCTCTTTAGAATTTCACCATACTTAAAATTTATTTGAATGCAAATCATAATAATTTATTGGATATTTTAAACGTGATATCATGGTGTCGAAAATATAAGTATACCTTATATATCGTTAGGGGATATTAGTTATGAATTATTACTGTAATCCCAATAGCCCAGGTACCAATTGAGAAGTTGAATTAATAATTCTTTTTCCACTTTCATAACTACTCATCTGCTTACAACACTACATAAAGTGTAATAATTTAATGTGTACCCAAAATATTAATTTTCCAAGCAATTCCCCCTATAAAAATGATGCAAAAATCAAATCTATCAATCTAATATATAGCTATAAAATACAATACCTAGGCAGAAAACTACATGTTCTTCAACATATAGTAGTTAAGCGTTCACTGATATTTATCACAACAACTCTTTGGATACTTTAAGATAGAGATGCGTTATATGTAGCCATCAAAATTAATAGGGGGGAAAAGAATGCGCTTCAAGATTAAAGAAACGCGGAAAAGATTTGGGGATACTCTACAAAGTTTAGCTAAAAAAATTAATTATGATTATAGTAATCTGTCTAAAGTTGAAAGAGGAGTTTATACCCCCACCGTAGATTTACTTCATAAAATTGCAACCGTATATAATATAGAAATATGTGATTTAATTGTTCATTCGAACGTATCAAATAAAACAATTTTAGACATAGAGGATATGGAACTTTTACAATACTATACTTTCACCTTAAACGAAGAAGAAATTTCACAAGAAGAACTAACGTTCTTAATACAAACTCTCAAAATTATGCGTCAAACAATCAAAAATATAAAAAGACAAGATTTTGATAAATAACCTCGTATCGCTAGACCAGGATCCTGTATAACATCTGACAGTTCTTTCCCTTAAAAGGAAAGAACCTGGTCGACATATCGCAAAGGGAATTGTAAATCTTTTTTATAGACAGGCATACAACGCCCAATTACTTCTGTAATCTGATTATGATCGTTTTGAGATTCTAGATAAGTAATTATAAAAATATCAGGGTTCCTATCTGGAAAATAATAGAATAAAATTCTTTTTTGATCCCATGCTAACGTATAAAGTTGTTTGAGTTTTTTTCTTATTACTGTATCTCCTATATGGAGAGCGGTATCCACTGTTTTTCCAACCAAATCATCTCGTTTTTGAAGAATTGAATGGAGTAATTCAGGGCAAATATCTGTAAAAACAAAATCATCTTCTAACTTTTGAAATGTGAAATACATCTTAGGGTGTACATTTTCGTACGCTTGGAAAAGGTCTTCAAATACAGAATGTAAATCTAGCTTGAGTTCGATATGTCATCATCCCTTTCGCTTTTTCCTGGAAATTACACATTTCCCCTTATTTAATTTGGTATATGAAACCTAAAAATACGCCCTTTATTTAAATAGAAGACATGTTTTTAGACAATAAATCCATAGTACTTCTTATTCTACACGGTTTTCTTATATCCTGTATTGAGAAAATAATATCTATTTCCCTAATAGAATGGACATATCCTTACATTTTCAAACAAAAAGAACCATTTTCATCATGTTATCTGTCTATTTTGGTACTATAAGCATAAGTAAATTACTAAGAGAACCCACGTACTTATAAACCTTCTTCATAAAGTTCATCTTTATCAATGATTAGGTTCATATTACCAAATGAACCGAAATTACACCTGCATTTATCATTGCATATGACATATGGAAAACGGTTCTGGTGCAAATAAAGAATACATTCCAACGAGCAATGAGGATTCCTATCGGAATCGTTCTTTACGCTGTTAATCCAAATAATTGATGAATGAATTGTTTTTGATTTTGAACAGACTGATCCCGTAAATCAATCTGTTCTTTTTTTATCATATGCATGGCTTCTACTCCTGCAAGAATATATGTAGCTGTACGAAAAGATTTAAGTCCTAACATAAAGCGTGTACGTTTTTTTATGAAACGATGGTCCTGCTCTACGATGTTATTTAGATATTTTATCTGCCTGATTTGAATGCCTAACGGCATCTGTTTTTCTTTCTTCAACGTTGTGATAGCAATTGGATAAGCAGGATTTTTATCAACTGTGATTGCACGAGGTTTTGAAGCATGAAAAGACTGCAAAGCTTTTTTGAAGAATTGCTTTGCAGCTTTATGATTTCTGAATTTACTTAGATAAAAATCAATTGTATTTCCTTCAGAATCAACAGCACGATATAGGTACATCCATTGTCCTTTTACTTTTATGTACGTTTCATCTACTCTCCAGGAGTTATTCGTTTGTTTGAGATGACGTCGAATTCGCTTATCTAATTCAGGTCCATATTGATGGACCCACCGCATAATCGTTGTATGAGCTAAGGATAATCCTCTTTCTTCCATCATTTCTACCAAATCACGAAAACTGAGATTGTACCGTAGGTACCAGCGCAAAGTTAATAAAATAATATCTGGCTAATAGTGCTTCCATTTAAACGAAGTTTCCTTTTTTATACTGATCACACACCTTTTTAAGAATAATAGTATCAGTATGTCCAAGTTTGAGAGAGTATTTGCAAGTGGCTTGAAGTTTTTGCACCAGAACCGAATTTCTCTCTCGTCCATATGCTCAGGGACTTCATAAAAGTATTCCCTTTGTTCTACAGTAAGAAGCTCTCTCGTTTTCAACCTCCCATTTCCCTTCGTATAGTTGTAGTATTTATTGTAGGGGCGGTTTAATATTTCAGAAATTAAAATTATTCATATTTAAGTAGATATAATATATATGATAGGATGTGCCTAGTTAACAGTTACATATGCAACTGTCATGGACCTATGCTAAAGGGCTCCTCTTTCAATTGCGTTTCTATTTCGTCCTCCTTAACATGTATTGAGTTTTTTTCATGAAATTATATGCAAACAAAAAGAAAAACGAGCTCTTTTATCTCGCTTTTCTTATATACAAGGGATTTAATGACAGATTATTTATAGTATACAATAAATATGTATAACATATAGTCATTTTACTATTTTCTCAATACCAGTTTTGATACTATCACATTATATTTATTATTATATATTTACTACATATTTTTTAGACTTTAAAAAATACGTACTGAAGTTTTGGCTCTGTTGCAAAGTTTTAATTTCTTAAAAAAATACGAATTAACATGCACTCATTCAGAATAAATGCTCAGT
>NZ_JAEHBI010000120.1:0-3771 GCF_016483705.1 Bacillus cereus group sp. N6 | reverse complement strand
GCGTATCGACCAATTAGCCGAAAGTATCGAGAAGAACAACAAGCTCGTGAGCGAGCAAATACGATCCGTGAACAAAATGAGCAGAAACAACAACGAGAGCTTGAACAACAAAGTCGAACAATTACAAAAAGCGGACCAAGTCTTGAGAGATAGTTTCACTGAAACGTTGAACTACTATTTCAAACAAATGAATGAGAGTGTTGGGAAGAATTTTGAGAAAAAGACAGATAAACTTGTTACTGATTTTTATCATAAAGTGTACCAAATAGAGCAAAAAACGCATGAAGTACAGAACATGCGAATTAAGACAAAAAAATCGAAGAAGTGTGTGTCTCTGTGGTACAAGTCTTGTTATATGCTCTGATTGCAGTAATTATGGTAACAGGCTTAAAGTGGGGGATTTGGAACGTATTAGGAGTATCGAAACTGTATGAAAAAGTGGCACAAACATTTGAATGGGGTTGGCTTGTGATGGCGATTCTGATGGGTGTGATTGGACTTGGTGCATTTATTTTTGCTTTTACGTTTGTAAAAGAGAAAGCAAATCATCGCAGTTTTTAAAGGAATATATTCAAAGTCTCTATCTATTATTTTTAAACAATATTTACATGGTATAATGATAGAGAAAATGGGTGTTTTTGCCATCTCCCCGAAAAGGGGGATTAAGACAAAATATCCCAAATATCATTTGGATTACACTTAAAAATATATGTCTCAAATCTTTTACAACTGTATCGACATGCATCAAATGTAAATAAGTGGTATTTTTGAAATGAAAAATTTTACATTTTTAGCTGTGTCACAAAGTACACTTTTTGTCATTACGTTTAAATTTCTTATGGATTAAGCTTATTCCCTCTTTTCGAGGGGATGGGCAAAAACACCCTTATTCAAAAGTTTACTTTTGAATAAAGTAAAAAGAAGTCCTATATTATTAGGACTTCTTTTCTTATTTATAAGCATTATGAAATAAATAATTGTTTTTTTCTGTTTTTAAGTAAGGCTTGTTTAGTTTTTTTGTTTTTTATTACAGAAAAAATCCCCTCATGTTATAATTGAAAGCGACCAAACTTATCAATTAGAGAAAGGGGATTGTGTTTGTTTACTTATTTTAAATTCTATAAGCATCATAGCATAAAATGTTCCTCTTCTCTAGTTGAAAATCTTAGAAAAGAGGAGAAAGATTATGTCAAAGCTCGTCAATTTAGAACAAGCTGAAAAAAATGCAAGATTGAGAGATATTGAGAATTCAAAGATCTTGTCAGAAGAAGAGATGTATTTAGCAAATGAACTTCAAGCAAAGGCTGGTTCAAGAGGAATGAAATTAGTTCCTGAAAAGAAAGTGAAAAATAAAGCTAAATTTGTTCAGTTATTACAGTTGAATTGGGAATATTTAAGACAAAAGGATTATATGACTGGCGAAGAAAAGATTTTTTTGCTTGATATACAGGCTTACATAGGGCTTCATTCAAATGCGATTGTAGATGATATTACTAAGAAATATGCTTCTCCATTAAATATTACTCAAATAGGAGAAGTATTAGGGACAAGTAGAACAAAAGTTAGTAGAGTTATTAATAGCCTTGTTAAAAAAGGTATATTAGCTAAAGCTGAATCTGGTGTTGAAGGTAATAATGTAAAAGCTTATGCCATTTATGTTAATCCCAATATTATTTATGCTGGAAATCGTGATGATGTTCAAGGAGCTTTAGTAACCATGTTTAGAAAAGCTATGAATAACAAAACACTTAAAAATTTACCTAATAGATTATTTTAAAAAGAACTATTGACTAGTTCTTTTTTTTTTGATTTTTTATTTTTCGTACGTATCAAATCTGATACGAAAGTGTATCAAATCTGATACGTACGAAAAATCTTGAAACCATTGATATTACTGTGTTTTTTAAACTTTAAAATGCTTGTCCTTCTCACTCTATATATTATTAAGGCTAAAAGTTCCGCAAGGAACGGGTCGTATTTTCTTTCGCTTTACTACAGAAAATCTCCACCCTTTTCGCTTTGCTACATCCTTGCAAAACTTTTTTCGGCTCGAATTTGGATATCACCAAGCCGATATATCCAAAAGCAACTATTTATGATCATCGGCTTGAATTTACTATTATACGAGCCGAACCGCTAGTGTCCTCGCTTAATAATTTCACTTACCATATTGATAGATACGTAATATGTGGGGGCTCGTCCCCACACGACGAACCAACCTCAACCCCAAAAGCAAAGGAAAACCTTCTTTTAAACCTGTTCATTTTGTTTTTTAAGCGTTTATTTTCGTTTTCGCGTTAAATAGTATTATTTTAGATTTATATTCTTTAAAAAGGATTCTGAAGCGCCTAAATAGCATTTTATATTCTGTTGTTATTTGATTCTAGATTAAGGATTTATATTTATTTAATCTCAATTGTTTTTTTTTAGTATTTTAAAGTAATGTTTGATTGCAATTTATTAAAAGAGACATCGAAGGGAGTTTTGTGTCGTCAGTGAGTGGACATCCTGGGAATTTTCGTGTACCCACGTTTAAACTAGGCCCAACCCCTAGTTGGGCTCAAAAACCCCTTATGCTCTTCTCCCTTTTTTGATTCAGAGTTTGTTTTTTATTGATTTAAGTAAAGTTTATGTAAAATGTTAAGATGAAGGAGTTATAACTGTTATAACGAATTTGAAATATTGAAAAGGAGGTTATGACTATTATGACACCTATTATTTATGAAAATGTATCCCAGATTGCAAAAAGATTAAAAATATCACCTTCTACGGTTAAAAAATATTACTTACTAATTGAGAGTTATAACTGTTATGCCTTTAAAAGAGACGAACGAGAACGAATTATTTTTAATGATTATGATGTTAGGTTATTACAAAGATTAGTAGAGTTAAAAAGTATGCCACAAGTTACATTGGAAGATGCTTGCAAATTACTTTTAAAAGAAGAAGGATTAACAGTTAATAATACAGATATGACTGTTATAACTTCTGGATCTAATGATTTAAAAGCAGTATTGAGAGAATTAAAAGATACAGTAGAGTTACAACAAAAACAATTACAGAATCAAAATGAGCAAATAGCTAAGCTAACAAACTTATTGGAATCTCAACAAAAGTTATTGGCTTATTCTAATACTATAGAAAAACAACAGATTACTAATCGGGATAAAGCGGTTATGACTGTTATGCGAGAACTTCAAGAAGTAAAACAGATAATTGCAGTAAGTAATGAAAAAAAATGGTATCAATTTTGGAAATGAAAAGAAAGAAATTGCTAATTTTTTTATAAACACAAAAGATCACTTAGAAAAGTGATCTTTTGCACCTGAATGGATTCAACTAGTAAGAAGGCCGTATATACTAGTTAAACTGTTTAGAGTTTAAACAGTTAAGAAAAGGTATACAACATGTAGTGCTGTATACCTTTTCTTATGCTCATTTTTGGCTTTTTATACCAAAAAAGTACATATAAAATCAAATATATGTATGCATGATTTTATGCAAAAAAGAAGGGAATTTGATGAATTTTAGGGAAGTCAAAAGCTTGATAAAACGGGAATGTATAAAATGCTGTATATAAAATAGATAAGTGAAAAGATAAAACCCCTTGGGAGAGTAAGCGGAACCCTTGAGGATTACTACCGATAATGATACGTTATGTTAACTAATCATGGATTTTTATACAAAACAAAAAGACGAGAATACTCTCGTCTTTTTGTGCGCAAATGATAAGAAAGTTCGTGAAAGTTTTACTTCCCCCAACAATAATAT